>CAYJJM010000050.1:0-3979 GCA_964370515.1 uncultured Oscillospiraceae bacterium
ACATCCGGATGCAGACAAATTGCTTGTTTGCAAGGTTCAAGTTGGAAAAGAAACTGATGTTACAATAGTAACGGGCGCAACAAATATATATGAAGGAGCACTAGTTCCTGTAGTGTTAGATGGTGGAAAAATTCCAGGACCACTTCATGGAAAAGAAAAAGAGGCTGGAGGAACTAGAATAAAAAAAGGAAAACTTAGGGGAGTTGAATCTGAAGGAATGCTTTGCTCTTTTGGAGAACTGGGGTTTGAAGATAAAGTGATCCCGATATCCCAAAAAGAAGGGATTTGGATATTAAATGATGAAATGAAGGTGGGGGAAGACATTGGC
The DNA here is from genome assembly GCA_964370515.1 of uncultured Oscillospiraceae bacterium. GTDB lineage: Bacteria > Bacillota > Clostridia > Peptostreptococcales > Anaerovoracaceae > CAYJHC01. The sequence goes on from CAYJJM010000050.1 coordinate 329, forward strand.
AAAGCTACGGATTTGGAAGATGATGTAGTTGAATTTGAAATAACACCAAATAGAGCGGACTGCTTATCTATAATTGGAATGGCTAGGGAAACTGCTGCTACTTTTGGAGGAGATATAAAATATCCAGTAGAAAAAGTGAATCTTGTAAATGAAGATATCAGTTCTTTTGCAACTGTGGAAAATAGAGACCCAGAACTTTGCAATAGATACATGGCTAAAGTTATTACAGACATAAAAATAGAAGAATCACCTTGGTGGTTACAAAAGAGACTAATAGGAGCAGGCATGAGACCTATAAACAATATTGTAGACATTACAAACTTTGTAATGTTGGAATATGGTCAACCACTTCATGCCTTTGATATAGAAGAGGTAGAGGGAAGAAAAATAATTATTGAAAGAGCTCAAAATGGAGAAAAGTTTTCAACTCTGGATGGAAAGGAAAGAGAGCTAGATGACTCTATCCTTATGATTAAAGATGGGAAAAAATCAATAGCTATAGCAGGAATAATGGGGGGCTTAAATTCTGAAATAAAGGAAACTACAAAGACAATTTTGCAAGAATCCGCAAACTTTAATAGTGACAGTATAAGACTAAGTTCAAAAAAATTAGGTCTTAGAACTGAGGCTTCTTCAAGATACGAAAAGGGAATTGACCCTAATGTTTGCCACCTTGCTACAGAAAGAGTATGTCAATTAATAGAGAAAACTGGTGCAGGAAAAGTGGTGGATGGAGTTATTGATAACTATCCTATTAAATATTCAAGCATAGAAAACCTTATTAGAACCCAGAGAATAAATCAATTATTAGGAACTTCTTTATCTCAAGATGAAATAATAGAAATATTAGAAAAATTAGAAATAAGCTGTAAAAAAGAAGGAGAAAACATAATAGTTGTGCCCCCAACAGTGAGATTAGATCTTTTAAAAGAAATTGACTATGTGGAAGAAGTAGCAAGAATATACGGATATGACAATTTGCCTATAACAATACCTGCTGGAAATAATGCAGCAAAAAAAGAACCTAAGAGAGAATTTGAAGACAGGGTAAAAGAAATAATGATTTCATTAGGAGCAAATGAAACTCAAACATATTCATTTGTAAGCCCAAGAGATATTGATAAAATTAGATTAGATGAAGATGTTTGGGAACGAAACTTTGTTGAACTAATAAATCCTTTGGGCGAAGAAAATTCTGTAATGAGAACAATTTTGACACCAAGCTTATTGGAAGTTATGGGGAGAAACTTCTCTAGAAATATCAATGAACTTAGGGCCTTTGAAATAAACACAACATTTACAAAAGATCTGATAGATGAAAAAGCTTTACCTACAGAAGAAACAGGCATGGTAATAGGTTTATATGGACCAGATGAAGACTTTTTCACATTAAAAGGAGTTGTGGAAGAACTTTTGAGAAATTTGGGTGTAAAGGAGCTGTCTTTTGAATCGGAAGAAAACTATGGAGTTTATCATCCTGGCCGCTGTGGAAGGATTTACATAGGAGAAGAGGAGATAGGCATAATGGGAGAGGTTCATCCAGAAGTAAGGAAAACATATGGCATAGATGATAAGGCCTATGTTTGCGAACTATTCCTTGACTCTATCTTCAAAAATGCTAATAAGACAATTATGTACACACCGCTTCCAAAATATCCGGCTATTGCTAGAGACATTGCTCTGCTAGTAGACGAAAAAATAAAAGTTGGAGATATAGAGAAAGTAATAAAAAAAGAAGGAAGAGAACTTCTAGAATCCGTTAAATTGTTTGATGTGTATAGAGGAAAGCAGATTGAAGAAGGAAAGAAAAGTGTGGCTTTTGCAATGGAATACAGAGATAAGAACAAAACCTTAACAGATGAAGCAATAGCAGAAATTTATAGCAAAACATTAGTTGCCTTAGAAAAAGAGTTCAATGCAATATTAAGAGAAATATAATAGGAGAATTCAATGGAAAACAAAGTTAAAATTAGAATTTTCGGACAAGAATATACAATAGTAGGAGATTCATCTAAGGAAGACATTATTCGAGTAGGAAATTATGTGGATGAAACAATAAATAAAATTTATGAAAGTAGTAAAATGAGTGCACTTTCATCATTGGCTGTTTTGGCAGCAATAAATATAGCACTAGAACTTTTTAGTATCAAAAGAGAAGATGAAAATTATCAAAAAGAACTAGAAAGGAAAGAAGAAAAAATCCAACAATATAAACAACTTTGGGAAGAAGCCAAAATAGGATTTGATTCATATAAAGATGAAAACCAAAAAAATATGGAGCAAAACCAGGACCTATTTGATCAACTAAAAGAAGCAAGAGAAGTAGCGGAGCAAGCAATTACAAAATCCATAAAAGACGAACTATCCGAAGAAAAAGCAGATGAAATTCAAGCAATTAAAAACCAATATAAAGACTTAGAAAACAGTTTTTTTGATTTGCAAATGGAGAATATTCAGCTTAAAAACGAGCTAGATAAACTTAAAGAATTAAACCTAGGGGAGAAATAATTATATAAATGACCGAAAGAGCAATAAGGATATTAGAGTACAAAAAAATAATTGAAGAACTTATGGAACAGGCTGGTTCTGAAATAACAAGAGAAAATATTTCAAGATTAATGCCATTAAAAGATGAAAAAAAAATCAGATATGGTCTTCAATAAACCAATGAAGGTGTAATGGTTTTGGTTCAGAAATGACCATTGCCTTTGGGTATTTTTTATGATATCGTTCCTGCTGTTAAGTTGGCACAAAAGGGCGGAACTTTGCTCCCAAAACAACTTTTGATAATATATTACAACCTAATGATAACTAGAAAAACTATAAAATATATGGAAGAAGATGTGCCAGAACTTCCAATAATTTCTGGCATTGTTTCAGGTTTATATCCAAGCCAAGACACTGAAGAAGAAATAGATAGGTGCATAATTTCAGAAGATGAAATATCAGATAATGCCAGTTCAGAACTGAAAAATGTACGAAGAGATATAGTTAGAAAAAATGAAGAAATAAGAATTAAGCTAAATCAAGTAATAAGCTCTTCAGATAACAAAAGTATACTACAAGATTCAATTGTAACATTGCGAGATGGTCGATATGTAATTCCAATAAAGACAGAACATACTAGCAAATTTCCTGGAATTGTCCATGACCGTTCAGCAAAAGGATCTACTGTATTTATTGAACCACAAGGTGTGGTAAACTTAAATAACCAGTTGAGAGAACTTGAATTTGAAGAAAAAAAAGAGATAGAAAAAATACTGAAAACTTTGACAGAAAAAGTTGCAGCGGTAGGCGAAGAACTGAAGAATAACTTAGGACTACTTTGTGAATTAGATTTTATTATGGCAAAGGCAAAATTTTCTCAGAAATATAAATGTGAAGAGCCTACAGTAGAAGAAAAGGGAATAATAGAACTTAAGAATGCCAGACATCCATTTATTCCGCCAAAAGATGTGGTTCCAACTAATATTAAACTTGGGGATGATTATACCACATTGATAATAACTGGACCTAATACAGGAGGAAAAACTGTATCATTAAAGACAGTAGGATTACTTGCGTTGATGGCACAGACAGGCTTACATATAACAGCTAATCAAGGAAGCAAATTGCCTGTTTTTAGTAATATACATGCAGATATAGGCGATG
>CAYJJM010000050.1:3989-7768 GCA_964370515.1 uncultured Oscillospiraceae bacterium
ACAAAGTATAGAACAAAGTTTAAGCACATTCTCATCTCATATGAAAAACATAATACAAATTGTTGAAAACTGTGATTCCAACTCTTTGGTATTATTAGATGAATTAGGAGCAGGAACAGATCCAATGGAAGGGGCAGCACTAGCCATATCTATTTTGGAAAACCTGTGTGAAAAAAGGCCATTGATATTGGCGACAACCCATTATACAGAGCTTAAAAAGTATGCCCTTTCAACCAAGGGAATTGAAAATGCATCTATGGAATTTGATATAGAAAGCCTTAGCCCAACATATAAATTAATAGTAGGCATACCTGGAAAATCCAATGCCTTTGACATTTCTGAAAAACTAGGGCTTGAAAAAAGTATAATAAATGAAGCGCGTAAACTTTTGAGCACTGATGCATTAAAGTTTGAAGAAGTTGTTTCAGCAATTGAGGAAGACAAGAAAAAGGCAGAGGAAGAAAGAGATGAAGCTATATCAATAAATATTGCAATGAAAAGGCAAGAAGAAGAAGCGAAAAAAATGCTAGAATTTGCTGAGAAAGAAAAGGAAAGAATAGTAAATAAGGCCAAGGAAGAAGCAAGAAACATAATGGAAGAGGCTCAGGAACTTTCAAAAGAGATACAAAAAGAACTTAGAGAACTTACTAAAATCGAAAGTCTTGGAGAAAGAAATAAAAGACTTGATGAAAATAAAAGTAGAATAAAAGATGCTGCAGGTAGGTATAGAGAAAAGGTAATTAAAGAAATTAATGATAACCCAGTAACACTAGACCAAGTAAAAATAGGAGATAGAGTAAAAGTATTAACCTTAAGTCAAAATGGTGAGATAGTAGGTCTTCCAGATGGAAAAGGAGATATAAAAGTAAGAGTTGGAGGTATGTTGGTAAAAGCCAATTTCCAAGATTTAAAGCTGATAAACCAAGGTGAACCAAAGAAAAAGAAAACCAATACAAAATCTGCATATGGCAATATATATAAGAAAAAAGCAATGAATATATCACCGACAATTAATGTTCAAGGGCAAAGGTTAGAAGATGCTTTGGAGCTTGTGTCAAAACACATAGATGATGCAATAATTGCAGGGCTACCAAGTGTAACAATTATACATGGAAGAGGCGAGGGGATTCTTAAAAAAGGCATCCATAAAATGCTTAATTCTAAAAAAGATATAAAGAATGTTAAAGTCGGCGAGTATAATGAAGGTGGAGATGGAGTAACCATAGTAAAATTTTAAGGGGGAAAAAGTGAAAAATTACAAAGAAATAATAAGTCATATAATTTATGAAAAAATAAATATAATCTCAATTGAAGAAATAGAAGAACTATTGGAAGTTCCAACTGATATGACTATGGGAGATTACGCCTTCCCATGCTTTAAACTTGCAAAACAAATGAAAAAATCCCCAGTAATTATTGCTGAAGAAATTTCTAATGCAATAAAAGATAATAAAACCTTTGAAAAAGCAGAAAATGTTAACGCTTATGTTAATATGTTTTTAAACAAAGAAGAATTAATTGAAATGGTAGTAAAAGAAGTCAATAACTTAAAAGATGATTACGGAAAATCAAATTTAGGAAAGGGTAAAAAAGTAATTGTGGAGTTTTCTTCGCCAAATATTGCAAAGCCCTTCCATATCGGGCATATAAGGAGCACGGTTATAGGAAATTCCATTTACAAAATATATGATGCACTGGGATATGATATAACTAGGATAAATCATCTAGGTGACTATGGCACCCAATTTGGAAAAATGATTTGTGCTTATAGGCATTGGGGAAATAAGGAAGATGTTGAAAAAGAACCTATTAAAACCCTTCTTTCATACTATACGAAATTTCATGTAGAAAGCGAAAAAGATTCTTCTCTTGATGATGAAGCTAGAGAAATATTCACTAAATTAGAAAAAGGAAATAAAGAAGAAGTAGAATTATGGCAATGGTTTAGAGATGAAAGTTTAAAGGAATTTGGTAGAGTTTATGGTATGCTAGATATAGACTTTGATTCTTATGCAGGCGAAAGTTTTTATTCAGATAAGATGGATAGAGTTTTAAAAGAACTTAATGAAAAAGATCTTTTGAAAACTTCAGAAGGAGCACAGATTGTAGAACTAGAAGAATTCGGTCTGGCACCAGCACTTGTTACAAAAAAGGATGGCTCAACTCTTTATATAACTAGAGATATTGCAGCAGCAGTATATAGAAAAGAACATTATAACTTTTATAAAAATATCTATGTTGTTGCATCTCAGCAAAATTTACATTTTCAACAATTGATGAAAATAGTAGAACTTTTAGGATATGACTGGATAAAAGATTGTGTTCATGTCCCATTTGGATTGGTAAGCCTAGAAGATGGCACAATGTCAACAAGGGAAGGAAGAGTAGTTTTTTTAGAAGATGTTCTTAATAAGGCAGTAGAAAAAACCAAGGAAGTCATAATTGAAAAAAATGTGGTAACAGATAATGTGGATGAAACTGCCGCTCAGGTTGGAATTGGTGCAGTTATTTTCCAAGAACTTTCAAATAACAGAATAAAAGATTATGTTTTTAACTGGGAAAAGGTGCTAAACTTCGAAGGAGAAACAGGGCCTTATGTACAATACACTCATGCTAGAGCATCAAGCGTTCTAAGAAAGGCAGAAAAAGCAGAAATAGATGCCATAAAGAATGGAAATATTCTTTTTGAAAAGAATAATGGCGAAAAGGCATTTGAACTTGCCAAGCTTATATATGAATTCCCACATATTGTTGAGGAAGCTGCAGAAAGGTATGAGCCTTCAATTATCACAAGGCATATTGTAGATGTAGCTCAAGGATTTAACAGATTTTATCATGATGAACATATACTAGTTGATGATAAAGAGGAAAAACTTGCTAAACTTGCCCTTGTTATGGCCGCTAAATACACTATAAAAAACGGATTAGACTTACTAGGAATTAACGCTCCGGAGAAAATGTAAAGGCAATATGGGCTCAAAAAGTTTATTTTAAGAATGGCAACTGTAAACCAGAAAAAAACACAAATGATGAAATATAAGCATGAATTTGATAAAATAATATGGAAAGGAATCTAAGTAATGAGGTATGAAGGAAACATTTTCAGACCACCTAGTGAAGCAAGAAGCCTTATCATTCAAGTAACAATAGGGTGTGCACATAATGAATGTACATTTTGTAGTATGTTTAAAGACAAAGTCTTTAGAATGAGAGATATTGATGAAGTATTAGAAGACTTAGATGAGGCAAGAAAAAGATATGCTCATATAGAAAAAATATTCTTGGCAGATGGAGATGCTTTATGCTTATCCAATACAAAATTGCTGAAGATTTTAAACTACATTAAGGAACTTTTTCCTGAGTGTAAAAGAGTTGGAATATATGGTAGCCCTCACGACGCTCTCAAGAAAACTGTGGAAGAGCTGAAAGAATTAAGAGAGGCAGGCCTTGGAATTGTATATATAGGTGCAGAATCAGGCTCAGAAAAAGTTTTGAAAAAAATTAAAAAAGGTGTTACAGCAGATGAACTTATCCAGGGAGTGAGGAAGTTAGAAGAAGCAGGACTTTTAGCCTCGGTAACATTTATATCGGGTATGGGAGGAAAAGATCTCTGGAAGGAACATGCAGTGGAAACTGGAAAGATGATTTCCAAAATGGAAGCAACTTATGTAAGCCTTTTAACACTAATGATAGAACCAAATACAGAATTATATGAAGACATAAGAACCAAGAAATTTGAAATCCTTTCAGCAGAAGAAGAGGTTATGGAAACTTTACTT
>CAYJJM010000050.1:7778-8996 GCA_964370515.1 uncultured Oscillospiraceae bacterium
TGAAAATATAAATATCAATAAAAAATGTGTATTTAGAAGCAATCATGCATCTAACTATATTTCACTAAAGGGCGAATTGCCTGAAGACAAGGATGAAATGATAGAAAGCTTACACGTGGCACTTAAGGATTTAAAATTGTTAAAAGATGAGAGATTTAGAAGATTATAGGAGTAATATTATGAATGACATTACCAAAAGAGAAGATAGAGTAGGCATGTACTTGATAGAACAACTTAAACCATTTGTTTTTGCAGAATTTTCAGATGAATATGTAAGAAAAATCAAAGGACCTGAATCTATTAAAGGAGTTCCAATTCCTTTGAGAAAAGAGGATTTACAAATTTTTGCCGGAGGAGAAGGTGTTTCGGGTAAGGTGATTGCAGAAAATATGGCCTTTGTTATGGGATGCGATCCTAAATTTAAGCATAATGATGCCTATAGAGACTTTCTTATGAAAATTTTTAATTATAAAATTTATGAAGGAATGCTAAAAAAGGGCAGAGATGCAGCAGAAAAAGAAGACTTTATATATGCATGTATTCAATTTAGAGCTACTTTGGTAATGAAAAATGATTATCTTCATGGAATGTATAGTTATGCGAGAGTTTGTAGAGAACTATACTTGGGAAGCAATGACCCAGAATATGTTGGCAGGTTCAAGGCAGAAGCATTAGACTATTTTGAACTTTTAACAGAAGTTCATCCAAAATTTGCACAGGCTTATTACTACCTAGGTTATGCATATTTAAATATGGGTCTTTATGGAAAAGCAAATTTAGCCTGGAAAACATTTATTAAGAAAAGTAGGAATAACAAGGATATTAGAGAGATAAAAGAAAGGCTTGTTCAAATAAAAGATCCTCAAGCTATTGAAGAAGGATGTAACTTAGTTTTAAGAGGTAGTTATAGAGAAGGGAAAGAAGTATTAGAAAAATTCTTGGACAGTCAGTACAAAACATGGTGGCCTCTCCATTATTACCTTGGAGTTGTTTATAGCTATGAAGGAAATGAAAAAAAAGCAATAGATTCTTTTGAACAAGTTTTGACAAAAAACCCTACACATATAGAAACACTCGAAGAACTTTTAAGCATATATGAAACCTTGGGAAATAAGGAAAGGGCAGAAAAATACAGAAAGAAATTAAAACTGGTTCAAGAAAATTTGTCAGATGATGAAAAAAAAGTTGAAGTGAAAACAGAAAAAAAACAAATAAAAG
>CAYJJM010000051.1:0-8755 GCA_964370515.1 uncultured Oscillospiraceae bacterium
GAAGATGAAAGGAAGAATGGATTTTCACAATCTACACCTAAATATTTAATCGATAAATCTTTTTTAATTGCCATTCTACTTCACCCCTTTCTCTAAAAATGATACAATTGCAGCTGCCGCTTCTTTTCCTTCTGCAACGGCTTCAACAACGGTTTTTCCTCCGTTTGAAACATCACCTGCTGCGAAGTATTTAGCATTTGCTGTTTTTCCTGCATCTGCTTTAACTCTTCCTTTTTCATCAGTATCTACATCTGTGAATTCTGAAAAGTCTTCAGCTCCTTGACCTATTGCAAATACAACAGTGTCCACATCCAATTTTAAGCCAGCTTTTTCACAAACGCCTTCTCTTCCTGTGAATGCCATTGCTTCAACGCTTCCGCTTCCCATTATTTCTGCTGGAGCCATATTAGTTGTTATGCCTATTCCAAGAGAAAGAGCATAGTGGAATTCAGTCATATTTCCCGGCGCTTCTTCTAAAGTTCTTCTGTAAACTATTTTTACATCTTCTGCACCTAGAAGTTTTGCAGTAACTGCACAGTCTACAGCTACATCTCCACCACCTACTACTACTACTTTTTTACCTGGGTTGAATTTTTCTAATTTTACATTTGCTTCTTTAAGATATTCAGCTGCACCATACACACCCTTTAGGTCTTTTCCTGCTATATCAGGAACCTTAGCATCCCAAAGTCCCATTCCCAAGAATACAGCATCAAAGCTTTCAAGGTCCGCATCTTTCGCTTCTTTATTGCAAACAATATTAACACCTAAGTCTTTTACTTTTGCAACATCTTGTTCTACTAATTTCTTTGGCAATCTGCTTGGCACGATACCATAAGTCAAAACGCCTCCGGCTTTTTCTTCTCTTTCAAAAACAGTTACATCATATCCTGCTTTTGCAAGTTCTGCAGCACAAGCAAGTGATGCAGGTCCTGCACCTACGCAAGCAACTTTTTTGCCATTTTTTTCTGCAGGAGCAACAAGAGTTTTCATTCCAAAAATTTCTTCTTGTTCCATTGCATATCTTTGTAGTTTGCCAATCTCTATAGGTCTGTCAATTCCGCATCTGCTACATTCTTCTTCGCACAATCTGTCATATGGACATACCATAGCACAGCTTGCACCCATAATATTGTTTTCTCTAATAGTTTCTGCCGCCCCCTTTGGATTTCTGAATCTTATAGATCTTATGAATTTTCCTGGGTCTGTTCCTGCTGGGCAGCCTTTGCTACATGGTGCGTCATGACATAGCAAACATCTTGCAGCTTCCTCCATAGCAGTTCTATGAGTAAACCCAGAAACTGCTTCTTGCGTATAAGTCCCTTTTACTACTTTACTCAATTTTCTTCCTCCTTTTCTTCTTACTTGTCTTTTTCAGCATAATTTTCATTTTCTTTTTCAATGTATACTATGTCACCGTCATTCACTGAGAGCTTCACAATATACCCTCTTCCTTGCCTACGCCGAAAAATACTGCGTAATTTATAATATAAAATAATTACTAACTAATTTAATATATTATGAATTGCCAAAATATATTTTGGCAATTCATGGTTGGTCAAAAATACCTTTTATAAAGTTAAAAATAATAATTGGCTTCCTTCTTTTATTTTTTGTCTAATTTAAGCACAGCATTTAGCATTACTGTTGCTCCTTCAGTACAATCTTCTGTAGATGCATATTCTACTTCACAATGTGAAAGTCCATCTTTTGTTCTTACAAATATCATAGTTGTTGGGATTACATAACTACAGAATTGAGCATCATGTCCTGCACCTGAATTGATTTTTTGGTGCTTTGTTCCCAGTTCAACAGCTGCTTCTTCAACAAGATCTTTTAATTCTTGATTAAAGTAAACTGTATCTCTGCTCCACTGCTCAGCAACTTCGCATTTGCATCCAGACCAAGTTTTTTCTGGCAGAGTTTTAATAATTTCAACTACTTTTGCAAGAAGTTCAGGTTCTTCATGTCTAACATCAATTGAGAAGTCTACATAGTCTGGAATTACTGTATGTACATTAGGATGGCAAACCATTTCGCCTGTTGTATATACAAGCTCTGGTCTTCCTAGTTTGTCAATTTCTTCATGTAGATAGCATATTGCTAATGATGCTGCGTGAAGTCCATCTTTTCTTTTGTTCATAGGGAAAGTTCCAGCATGTGCTGCTTGTCCATAGAATCTAATTCTATAGTTAAACATTCCAAGAACGCATTGCACTAATCCTATTTCATTACCATTGTCTTCTAGGATAGGACCTTGTTCAATATGTAGTTCAAACATACCTTTGTATCCGTCTGGTGAAAGTCTGTTGGCTTTGTCACCTTTAAATTTGGATTTATTTAATACTTCTCCAAAAGTTGTTTTCTTATCTAAAACACTTTTTGATTCCATTAGGTTTTCATATTTGAAGTTCTTTGCAATAGCTTCTGGAAGATAATCGTTACAAAGAATTCCAGAACAGAACATAGCTGGAGGATATAATGATCCTTCCTCGTTTGTCCATATCATAGCAGTCACTGGATGTTTGTGTTCAATGCCTTCTGTAGCAATGGTTTCTAAAACTTCCATAGCTCCTAAAACGCCTAATATTCCGTCATAGTTTCCGCCTCTTTTTACAGAGTCACAGTGAGAACCCATAACTATACGTTTTGCATTAGGGTCTGTTCCCGGCAAAGTAGCATACATATTTGCCAAGTCATCCGTTTCTATAACAGCACCTATTTTTTCCATTCTTTTTACAAATTCTTCTCTTGCTAAATTTGCTTCTGGAGACAAGGCATATCTAGTAATTCCACCACGACCTGCATCTCCAAATTTTGAAAATGTAGTTATCTTGTCTTCCATTCTTTTTACATCACACTTAAACATATATCCTCCTTATAAAATTAAATTATAGAATTTTTCACACATACAAGTATACTAGATTTTAATAAAAAAATCTATTCCATTGTCAATTATTTAGCAAATATTTCACTATATTTTCAACCTAACGCAACTAATTTGTTGCATCATTTTATTACTTTGTTTTTTTGTAACTTTATTGCGTTTTATGAAACTAGTTTCATAAAATAAAGTTATCATATGCTTCAGTTTAAGTCAATACTTTTTGCAAAAAAAATATTGGTCTCTGTTTTTTTGGACTATTTTCAACCCTTTTATCTTCTAAAACTTTGAGCCAATATTTATATACTTTTTACCAATTCAATTTAATTTTATTTTCAGGGCAAGTATGAATGCAAAGACCACATCCAGTGCATTCTGAGCTTATCATTTTAATTCCTTTATCATATATGATGGCATTTTCTATGCAGCATTTAATACATTTTGCACAGTTTTTTTCTTCGCATTCCAAAATTAGTTTTGCTTTTTTCGTTTCTTCTTTTATTTCTTCAAAAGCTTTTATTCCTTTTATTGCAATTCCTTTCATTTCTCCTATACTTGAATATTTATGGTTTTCTTTCCAATCTTCCATATCATTAATTATTTTTCCAACTATTTCAGAATGGCAGTTCCAATACCACAAGCCCCCGCTCCTATCATTATGTATTCCAATAAACTCTTGTAATCCCCTATGCCTCCTATTCCAACAACTGGCAGTTTTGTGCATTGAGAAATCATAGCAACCATAGATAATCCTAAAGGTTTTATTGGTGTTCCTGAGTACCCACCAAAGGTTCCTAGTGCAACTTTTTCGTTTTCTATATCTACATTCATTATACATCTGACAGCATTTATTGCACTTATTCCTGACGCCCCTGCTTTTTCAGCTGCTTTTGCTATAGCACTTATATTATTATTACTTTGGCTAAGTTTAACAGAAACAGGTATGCTAACCGCATCTACTACTGCTTTTGTGTATTCATAAACCACATCTTCTTTGCCGGACAATACATCAGACCCTTCTCCCATGGGACACGACAAACCCAATTCTATGCCATCTATGCCTGTTCTTTCAAGCTTCTTTGCAATATATGCCAATTCCGACGCACTGCTCCCCATTATACTTGCAATAATCAAACAGTCTTCATTGTACCTATTTTCTTTTTGCACATGTTCTAATTCTTCTATCCATCTTTCCAAGCCTATTCCGCTATATAGGCGTATATTTTCCAAGCCTCCTATTTGCGGATCATATATATACCTTGGAGAAAACTCAGGGTATGCTTCACAAACAATAGTCTCTGTTACTATTGCCCCTGCACCACTTTTTATTGCCTCTTTAAGCTTTTCCCTACCCCTTGTCCATGGACCTGCAGAGATAACAATTGGGTTTTTGCATTTCATTCCCATTATATTAGTTGACAACATCCCGTTTCTCCTTTCTCACTTGTCTTTTTCGGCATATACTGCGTAATTTACATTCTTTTTTCAGTTCAACTTACACCTCTATTTATGCATATTACTGCGTTCCTGTTCTATATTTCAATTATTCCCTCTTGGTTTCCACAAGATTTTCTGATTTTCAACTTAGATTTCACCATTATTTCTTGTGGTTTTACTTTCTCCCTATCATCCTCAATCAAATCAAACAATAGACTTGTTCCTAACAATCCCATTCTATAGGTGGGTTTTTTAATTGTAGTTAGTTTGGGTTCTGTAATAGCACCAACTTTCAAGTCATCGTATCCAATCAATGCAATTTCCTCTGGTATTTTAATCCCTTCTTGCTTGATCTTTTCCATAACTCCAAAGGCAAGTGTGTCTGTGCCCGTAAATATGGCATCTATTTTCACTTTATTGTCCAAAAGCTTACTCGTAGTGACAAATCCTGCTTCAATGGTATTCTCACAATATACAATTTTTCTTTCATCAATAGGAATATTTTTCTCTTTTAAAGCTTCTTTGTATCCATTTAATTTTTCTGCACTTTCTGCTTTGGTTTTTGCATCTAACATTATAGCAACATTTTTGTTACCCATATCAATCAAATATTCAATAGCTTCTTTTGTTGCTGCACTGCAATCTGTGTATACCACATTTACTTTTTTCACACTATCTTTTTTCTCAATCAAAACAAAGGGGATTCCTTTTTCTCTCAAAACCTTTAAATCCATATTATTCAAAGTTGTAGACATGAAAATTATCCCATCAATATTTCTGCTTATAAGCATTTCCAGGTAAGCTTTTTCTTTTATTTCATCTAGTTCTGTATTACATATGCTAATGCTATAATTTTTTTTATGGGCTATTTCCTCTACACCTTTTACAACTTCTATGTTTGACGGATTAAGTATGTCAGATATTAAAAGACCTATTATGTTTGTTTTATTAGATTGTATATTTCTAGCAAACCAATTAGGAGTGTAATTCATATCTTTCATCACTTTAAAGACATCGTCTCTTGTTTTTTTCGCCACTAAATCTGGATTGTTCAATACTCTAGATACTGTAGTTACTGACACTCCAGCCTTTTCTGCAACTGCTCTTATATTCAAATTATCACACCCCCTTCTTTTTATTTTATAAACCCATTTTATATTATTTTAATTTGTATATACTCTATAAAAAATAGGCAAGAATATGTATTAATACACCTTCTTGCCTATTTTGATTTTTTAGTCGAAATTTAAACCACCCTAGTTAAATATCTGGAAATACTAAGCTTGTTTTATTTATAATATTTCAATAGACTTAATCACTTGTTTCTCTTTTGGTTTATCACTAAAATCTCTTTTTACAGAAACAATAGCATCGGCAACTTCTATGCCTTCAGTTATTTTTCCAAATGCTGCATACTGTCCGTCTAGGTGAGGCGATTTCTCTACCATGATGAAAAATTGAGAACCTGCTGAATCTGGATGTTGAGACCTTGCCATTGAAATCACTCCTTTGTCGTGCGCAAGATCATTTTTAAACCCATTACCACTAAACTCTCCCTTGATGTTATAACCTGGACCACCTGTTCCTGTTCCCTGTGGGCAGCCACCTTGAATCATAAAGCCTGGTATTACCCTATGAAATGTAAGTCCGTTATAAAACCCTTCTTCAACTAGTTTTACAAAATTTTCTACTGTCTCAGGTGCTATATCTTCATAAAGCTCACCCTTCATCACATCTCCATTGTCCATTGTTAATTTAAAGTTTTTCATTTTTTCTTCCTTTCCGCCTTTTTCTTTTGCTAATTTTTATATTGCATTTATACTTAGATACTTTTCGCTACTACAACCACAGCACAATGTCCCCCGCTTCTATAAGCGTCAATTTCCTTTTCAGACTTTCAATGACGAAAGGCATCTCTTCGCCGCACTCCGTACTCGCTGCGGCGAGTACTCGCTTGGGATTAATAATTTTAACTTCCAATCTTACCTGCGTTCCTTATATGGATTGTAGGGATTATTGTCTGCAAACAAGCAACTCATTTCTTCTCTTAACCACTCAGGGTAAAGGTTTTTAACTATACCTTTGTCAAGCAATTCTTCTTTTGAAATATACCTTAGTTCCGTTAAAACTTGTCCTTCTTTATCAAATTCGGGATCTTCTCCAAGTTCTGCTGTTCCAGAAATCTTTTCAGCTTTGAAAAATGCTACAAATCGCTGTTGTGTTTTATTTTCTCCAGCTACTTTTTTCTCCCGTAGTTCTTCTACAAACCATAGCATATTTTTTACTTTTACCTTAAGCTTTGTTTCCTCTAGTATTTCTCGTTCAGCTGCTTCTACCAAAGTTTCTCCCTCTTCAATTGCACCACCAGGTAACATCCAAATTTCTCTATCTTCGTGCCTTTGTTTAACTAGCAAAATCTTACCATCCTCTACAATAGCAACTCTAACTCCACCTATATACATAAAAGTCTCCTCTTGATTATTTTTCTTCGTTGACTATTTTAATAGCTTTTTCTATGGCCTCATTTTTTTCGATTTCAATTTTGTCAGCATCTCTTCTTAACTTGTACTCTACAAGACCTGTTTCCGCACCTCTTCCTACTGTAATTCTTACAGGGATTCCAAGTAAGTCCGCATCTTTAAATTTCACACCTGGTCTTTCTTTCCTGTCATCCAACATTACTTCTATTCCATTTTGCATTAGGTTTTTGTAAATTTCTTCTGCCATCTTGCTTTGTTTCTCATCGTCTGGGTTTACTAAGGTTATTATAACTTGGTATGGTGCTATCGCCATAGGCCAAATTATACCATTTTCATCATGATGCTGTTCTATAACTGCGGCCAGTGTTCTAGTAACTCCAACTCCATAACATCCCATAACTATAGGTACATCTTCCATCTTTTCGTCTTTATAATATGCATGCATAGATTCACTATATTTTGTTCCCAGTTTAAAGACTTGGCCTACCTCTATTCCTCTTGCTGTTTCCACCTCTGCCCCACACATTGCACAAGCATCACCTTCTTTGATCAATTTAATATCTGTTATAATATCTCCTCTATAGTCCCTACCATAATTTACATTTTTGATATGATAATCTTCTTTACATGCTCCAGCACAAAGATTTTTTGCATTTACCAATTCGCTATCAATCACCAACTTGCAATCATGCAATTTTGTTGGCCCTGTAAATCCTCCGACGGAACCTGTCAAAGCACCCATTTTTTCTTCATCTGCAAATGCTATTGCATGTTCTGGGATGTCTAGTGTATTTATAAGTTTTGTCATGTTAAGTTCTCTATCTCCACGAACAAAAGCAGCTACATACTCTTCCTCTGCATCCTTTTCATATTGAACTACAAAAAGAAGAGCCTTCATGGTTTTCTTTTTATCTATTTCCAAATAGTTTGCAACATCCTCTATGGTCTTTGTTTGAGGAGTGAAGACTTCTTCCATTGGTAACATTTCTTCTTGTGAGCCCTCATCATCCACACATAAAGCTCTTTCAGTCGTTGCTGCCATTTGACATTTAACGCAGTATGCAATTTCGCTCTCACCAATATTGGAAATTGCAGTAAATTCATGCGAGTTGCTTCCTCCTATGGCTCCTGAGTCTGCTTCTACCACACGGTAAGTAAGACCACATCTATCAAAAATGTTTTCGTAAGCTTCGTACATTTCTTGATAGCTTATATCTAGCCCCGCCTCATCCTTGTCAAATGAATAAGCATCTTTCATTATAAATTCTCTACTACGCATAAGTCCAAATCTAGGTCTTGCTTCATCTCTATATTTTGTTTGTATTTGATAAAGGTTTATAGGTAATTGTCTATAGGAACTCACTTCGTTTCTTACAATATCTGTAAATATTTCCTCATGTGTTGGGCCTAGGCAAAAATTCCTGTCGCTTCTATCTTTCAGACGAAAAAGTTCTGGCCCATAGGCATACCATCTGCCCGATTCCTCCCAAAGTTCAGAAGGTTGTAAGGCTGACATAAGTATTTCTTGTCCACCTTTCTTGTCCATTTCTTCTCTAACTATATTCTCTATTTTCTTAACAGATCTAAGACCAAGAGGCATTAGTCCATAAACTCCCGATACAAGTTTCCTTATCATACCAGTTCTTATTAAAAGTATATGACTTGGAATCTCTGCTTCATTTGGTATTTCCCTTAATGTTTTAATATGGCTTCTTGAAAATTTCAATTTATTTTCCTCCCTTTCTTCTTATCAATATACAAACAGCCTCTGCTGCTATACCCTCTTCTCTCCCTAAAAATCCTAGCTTTTCTGTAGTTGTTCCTTTAATATTTAATCTGCTTTCTTCTATTTCTAAAATCTCACATATGTTTTTTTTGATTTTGGGGGCATAGTCTTTTATCTTTGGTTTTTCACATATTAAAGTTGCATCAATATTGGATATTTCATATTCTT
>CAYJJM010000052.1:0-3406 GCA_964370515.1 uncultured Oscillospiraceae bacterium
CAAGTGAAATTTCAAAGTGTATTACAGAAAGCAAGATTCTTGAAGATTTAAAAGGATTGCTTCAAATTAATAGTGTAAGCAAAATTTCAGATAATGGTGATGAACCTTTTGGAAAAGGGCCTAAAGAGGCTTTGTGCTATGCTTTAAGCCTATGTGAAAAATATGGCTTTAAAACAAAAAATTATAAAAACTTGTATGGGTTTGCGGAAATTGGAACAGGCGAAAAGCTGATTGGAATTTTAGTGCATTTAGATGTTGTTCCTGCAGAAAAGGGCTGGAATGTTGAACCCTTTGATTTGACAGAAAAAAACGGAAAATTGTATGGTAGGGGAGTATGCGATGACAAAGGACCAACAATTATATGTATTCATGCTATGAGAGAACTTTTGGAAAGTGGGAAACTACTTAATAGCAGAATAAGAATTATATTTGGCTGTTCAGAAGAAACGGGAAATTGGAGCGATATTGAGGCATATAAGGAAAATGAAGAAATTCCATCAATAGGCTTTACTCCAGATGCGGACTTTCCAGTCATCTATGGAGAGAAGGGATTGCTGGGGCTAAAACTTATAATGAATAATGAAAACTCAGCAATTAAAAGCATTGAAGGTGGTACAGCATCAAATATGGTTCCAGATAGTGCAAAGTGCAGTATAATAGGGAAATATGGTGAAATACTATACTTAGAAGAAAATGGCAAGTCTGCCCATGGAAGCACTCCAGAAGAAGGGGAAAATGCTATATATAAGCTACTTGAAAACATTGATGATGATTTTGCAAAAGAATATATGAAATACATAGGTAATTCTTTAGATGGGGAATTACTGGGATGTTACTTTGAAGATGAGGAAAGCGGAAAAACATCTGTAAATGCGGGTCTAATTTATTCTGATGAAGAGATCATAACCATTGAATTAGACATTCGCCTTCCCATTACAGTTTCAAAAGAAGAAGCAATTAAAAGCATTGAGTCGAAATTGAGAAACAGTAAGTTCCAAATGGAAATTATGGACTGGGAAGCTCCTATATGCCTAGATAAAAATAGTATATTAATTACAACATTAATGAAAGCCTATAAAGAAGTTACAGGTGATAATACACAGCCTATGACTATGGGCGGAGGAACATATGCAAGGGCAATGAAAAACACAGTTTCTTTTGGGCCGATGCTACCAGGGAGAGAACTTACAGAACATCAACCTAATGAATATATGCTAAAAGAAGACTTCTTTAATATAAAAGAAATCTACAAGGAGGCATTATTGAAATTAAGCGAAACCAATAATGAATAAATAAATTTAAAGTAAATAATGAAAAATTAAAAAATACAAAAAAAGTAGAGGAGAAACACTTTACTTTTTTTGTATAATCACAGTTTAAGAAAAATACCTTCGTAAAGCACAAGATAAGTATATATTGAAGAGATAGGGAAGAGTTGTAAAGTCATATCCTAATACCCTCTTTGCTTTTTGAAATCGATACTGTATAGTATTTCTATGAACATATAGAATCTGACTGGTGGCATTTACTTCTGAAAATGCATCAAAGTAATATGTTGAAATGGTTTCTACTAAATCATCGGTGTTTTCGTTTAATAAGGACTTTGTAATATCCAGATACCTTTCTACTTCATCATGGCCATCTTCTATGATCTTATGTATTTTTAGAGCAAAAGAGATATCTTCCGCTGAAAAATCAGTTTTTCTTTTATATATTTTTTCTAAATATGGTATTGCTATTTGAATTTCATTGTAGTAAGAACTGAAATTTCTATAAGAACCAATTGTAGAAGTATACATTAAAAAATTATTATTGTTTAAAATTTCAGAAAACAAGACTTTACATTCATTTGAAAAAACTGTGCTAGACCCAAGTATAATGAGTTGACCCTTATTAATGGCATGGAAAAGGGGAAACTCATTTAATTTTTCTGAGATGTCAAAAAGTGAGGATGAACTATAAGTCTTAGTTTTTACAACCAACAAGCTGTCTAGTGCGGATACTTTAGGAGTTGAAGTTGCACCTATTTTATTCACAAGGTAAGTGTCTTGCCTAAGTAAAGCTTCTATAAGTGTATTTTTTGCATGAAAAAAAGTATCATAGTGATAAACTGAAGCAAACAGTGAAAGCAGTTCTTCGATTTCAAGAAGGCTAGGTTTATTGAAATTGCTGTTTTGATCAATTACCATGAGGTTGAATTTAGTTTTATCTATAAGAATTGGTAAACTATATATTTCAATAGGTGTACTATCATCAGTAATTGTGATCTTTTCGTTTTTATCAAGCTGTGTTAAGTAACCAGACAAAAATTGATAGTTCAATGTAGTGTGAAGTGGCCACAAACCATTAGAAATAAGCATATGGTTTTCATCGCTTAAAAATATAGAGATTTTTTTGTTGTTTGAAATTAGTTGAAGCAGAGTGTCTAGGTTTTGCGATTTTTTGGGAAACTCAGATATGATTTTCATGATGTTTTTTATCAAATTATCTTCTCGCTTTTTTTCTGCAAATACGCTTTCCATCACATCACTTATAATATCAGAGAAGCGTATTAAAGGGTGATTATCAGGGAAAATTAAAATCGGGAAACTTATTTCGTCAGCTGTTGCGATTAATTCTTCGGGTATTGTTTTGAGAACAGTGCCTGTATAGAGCAAAACAAGACCAACATTACCAGTGTTTTTGAAGTAGCGAACTGATTGACACTGTGCCTCTATATCATCTTTAATGGTATAAAATGAAGAAATTAAAAGCTCGTTTTGTGAAAGTATGCTGTTGCTGTTTATTTCACCTGATATATAACCGTCATCATATTCCAAAACAGAAATAGAAGTTACTATATTATCAAGTCCTTTTTTTCCGGCAATAACAGATCCTCCTGAAAGCGAGGGCAAGTTAAAACAGTCTTTAATTGTAACGCTCATTTTTTTCTTGCATAATACACTAGATGGAACCATGCACTCCTTTCTTATTTTTTATTTTGAAAATATTTATTTCCTAAACCTCAATAACATTATTTTGCTAGGTGAACTATTGTAGCAAAATACGATATTTCAAAACGCAAGACTTAGAATTATAATATTAAAATTGTGATGTACTGTGTGAATTCATTTTAATGAATTTTCTTTAAAAAATTATAACACTATATAAAAACAATAACAAGAAAGAAACCCATGTATTCGCTCAAATTGCACATTTGTCAGAATTAATGCCATTGGTCGATAATGAATTTGATGTAATATGTTAGAATAAAGTTCCTTTTAACTTATTCAAAGGGGTTTGATTATATGTATTTGTCATTTTGCATTATATTCCAATTTTATGAGGCTAAAACAAATGATTTGGGTAGAAAAGGTATCGCTATTGATATTGATATCATAAAATATCGTACTTGCTTTATAATTAT
>CAYJJM010000052.1:3416-6757 GCA_964370515.1 uncultured Oscillospiraceae bacterium
ACTGTTGATGAAAACGGTGTGCCTGAGTCGAGAATTGCACACCTTAGGGCATACGATGATGAGGGTATATATTTTATGACCATGTTTACAAAAGACTTTTATGCACAAATGAAGCAAACAGGTTGGATTTCTATTTGTGGGCTAAATGCTAAGACACAGGTGGAACATGATGAAAACGGATTTCCTATATTTGAGGGGGGCTATGCTATGCGTATGACGGGCAAAGTTAAAGAAGTTTCAATAGATACAATAAAAGATAAACCGTGAAAATAAGCTTCAAAGAGAATACTTTTCCTATGGCGGTGCAAAGGAAAAAACCAAGGGTCTTGATATTGATAAAACCAAATGTATATCCTGTGGTATCTGCAAGAAAAAATGCTCATTTCTTGCCATTAATGAGGATGACGGAGTGTATTCCGTAGATGAATTTCGCTGTGATGAATGTGGAGATTGCTATATAAACTGCCCTGTAAAGGCCATATCATACAGAGGCGAAAAAATTGACTGAGTATTAAAAACTAAAAGGTAAAATGTATTAGGTAGTACTTACAACTGATAATGATAAGGACAAGCGCATTACCTGTGTAATTACTTTGAATTATGCCCAAATAAATCAGAGTTATGACAGCCATTAACTCTAGAGGGGTGTAATTGCTTTGAAGTATGCCCAAATAAAGCAGCCCTGATGATAGGCAAATGAAAAATAAAGATAAAAGAAACAAATTTAATAAATGGTATTGACAAACACAAAATAAAAATGTAAAATAATGGAAATTGACTCCTTGAAGTGAAAGGAGAAAGCCATGAGCGAAAATAATGATTTTATGTTTGAAATTGTCGAAGAGATAGGAGTGATTCAAACTCATCCATCAGGCTGGGCGAAGGAGCTAAACCTTGTTTCTTGGAATGAGGGAACGCCTAAATATGACATTAGGGATTGGGATAAAGAACACAAACATATGAGCAGAGGGGTTACGTTGCACAAAGAAGAAATGGAAACCCTTAAAAAAATCTTAAATGAAAAGATTAAAGATTCTTAAAAAACAAAAGTTGGGGGATGCCCCTTAGGATGGAGTGAAGCGAAAGCTTCGCTCTATTCCTTTTCTGAAAAAAATCTATTGGGTCAAAAAAATATTCCATTGGAAGGCGTTTGATGATATATTATATATAAATGAAAAAAGGGAGGGAAATATGAAAATAAACATAGAACTCATTATTGGTAAAGAGATAAAAAAAATAGAAATTGACAAAGGGGAGTCTGTTCTGGGGCTTATTAATAGCTGTGAAGAACTAAAAAACTCTTCTTTTTTATTAGCCGAAATAAATGGAAAGTATGAAAGGCTAGATGTTCAAATAGAAAAAGAATGTCAAATAAAGCTCTTTGATTTTTCCAATCAAGCGGCAAACATAACTTATCAAAATACATTGGTGGTTATTTTTCTTTATGCTGTTAAGAATATATTGGGAAAAACCAAAGTCAATGTTCAAAATACATTGTCAGGAGGAGTGTTTATTGTTCTCAAAGGATATAAGTCTATAGAAAAAGAGCTTCTAAACAAAATAAAGGATGAAATGAAAGAAATTGTGGGGAAAAACATACCTATATCTATTCACGATATTTGGGGTGCAAAAGGAAAGGAAGTACTAGAGAAAGAGAAAATTGAATTTGTAAAAGAATATATGGAAGAAGCAACAGAAGATAATCCTTTAAGATATTGTCAAATAAATGATTTTAAAGAAGTTGTATACTCGCAGACATTACCATTTACGGGCATGGCGAAAAAGTTTGATATTATCGAATATGAAGAGGGGCTTGTTTTGAGAGGTCCAGAAGATGAAGGGGACTTTCAAATGAAACCTTTTGAGGAAGAAAAAAATATATATAAAGCCTTTGTTCAGGAGCAAAAATGGGGAGAAATGCTTGAAATAGAAAACATTGAAGAACTAAACAGAAGTATTAAGGATGGAAGCATTAAAGAAAAAATACTACTTGCAGAAGCCTTTCATCAGCAAAGGATAATAGAAATAGTTGAAGAAATTTTATCTGCAAATAAAAGAATTATTTTTATTTCCGGGCCTTCTTCTTCTGGTAAGACTACCACGGCAAAAAGACTTATACTTCAGTTGAAAGTAAATGGACATAAGCCTATATATATTGGCACAGATGACTACTTTGTGGAAAGGGAAGAAATGCCAAAGGACAAAAACGGTGAGTATGATTTTGACAAAGGCATAGAAACGGTAGATGTTAAGTTGTTTAATGAACATATGAAAAGTTTATTGTCAGGAGAAGAAGTGGATTTGCCAGTATATGATTTTAAAGAAGGCAAAAAAACATTTGGAAAGCGAAAAGTGCAACTGAAAGAAGAAGAATTAATTGTCATAGAAGGAATTCATGCTCTTAATAAAGCACTTTCTTCAAGAATAGCCGAAGAAGAAAAATACAAAATTTACATAAGTCCACTTACCCAAATAAACATAGATGATCACAATAGAGTTTCCACTAGAGATAGCAGACTTCTTAGAAGGATGATAAGGGATTATTACCACAGGCACTATTCACCTCAAAACACTATAAAAATTTGGCCAAAAGTAAGAGAGGGAGAGGAAAGAAATGTTTTCCCAGGAAATAAAGAAGCAGACACAGTTTTTAATACAGCTTTGATATATGAACTAGGTGTTCTTAGAAAATATGTAGAACCTATGCTTTTGGAGGTGCAAGAAGGAGAAGAAGCCTATGCAGAAGCACAGAGATTGCTTGAGTTTATAAAGAAAGTAAATGTAATTGAAGTGGAAAAGGCTATAGCTAATGTATCTTTAATAAGAGAATTTATAGGTGGAGGAGTTTTTTCGTAACTTCTTAATTTAGGGGTGCATTATGTGCCAAAAGGCACATTTATATATTTTGCCTTTTTGTTAGAATGTAGTTAACACGCAGTGATTGTTAAGTGTTAAAATTCTAGTAAATAAAATTCAAAACCCAAAAGGGTAGAGAGGAAATGAAGAAATGAACACAATGGAAAAATCAGTTGTGCTATATGAAAAAATGGCAGAAAGGATGAAAAGGGAAGGTAGAGAAAAATATCAAGCAGAGGTATATGATGAAATTCTGGAAATGATGAAAAAGTATGATGATGTGGAAGTTTTCATGGCAGATTTAAAGAATTCAAATTTATACTTAGCTCCAAGCATTGCCCTTGTAAAAGATAAGTGTGCTGCCTATAGAGATGGGGCAGAGGAAAATAAAATGCTTGATGTTGCCCAATTTTATAATAAGCAAATTGAAAAAATAGAGGAAAACCAAAGTGCTTATATGGAATCAGGATTTTACAAAGAGGGTG
>CAYJJM010000052.1:6767-7910 GCA_964370515.1 uncultured Oscillospiraceae bacterium
AAAGAAAAATATATAAAAAAGATGGAAGCCTTTGTACAAGTTTACATGGCATATTATCAGCTAAAAGTTGCAATGGCAGGAACAGAGGGAACATATACTGAAGAGTTAAAGGAAGCTTTAATTCAATTAGATAAGTATCAAAACCTAGGGGAATATGATGGTGGCTTTGAACAGGTTTCATCTATAGAAGATTATAGAAAACTTATTCCTGCAACAGATGAAGGCTATAAAATTTTTGTTAAAGAAGTTATAGAATTTAGAAAGAACTCGCCAAACTATGGGGAAGAAAGAAAAAAAATTTCTGAAGAAGTAAAAGAAACATGGGAATTGCTAAAAGCAAACAAAGAAGAAGTGAAAGAAAAAGGGACTAAAGTAATGAGCCAAGTGAAATATGCGCTAGAATTGTATATACCTCCCCAAAATAAAGAAGGCAAATATCAGTATGATTTTGAGGAGGTGAAAAACTATGAATAATGCTGTGATGGAAATGGCAAAAGCAATGTTAACAGGATTTGACTATATTGAAATCAAAGAAGAACCCCACAAGAAGGAAGTTGAAGATTTCAAAGAAAGAATGTTAAGCTTTGCTTCTCAAATAGAGGATCCTTTAGAGTTTTATGAAAAACTTGGGGCGAGCGGGTTGCAAGAAGAGTCAATGAATCTTATGTCCAAAATATCCATGGCCGTTGTTGGGAGTTATGGCGATGTAACACAAAATACTCAAAACGAAGAAGGGGATTCCCAAAAGGCGGCAACAAATAATATACCAACAGTAGAGGAATTTGTGCAACAATATAAAATCCCTTACGAAACGATTAAAGGTCAAAAATATAAAAAGAGAACAGAAAAAGCCTACGAAGAAATATTCCAAGTAGCAGAAAGAACAGAAAACATTCAAGATGCAAATATTATATTTGAGGATGAAAGGCTCCTTTGGAATATAGTGAAAATGGATTTTTTAGATACATATGAAACCCTTTGTGAAGCAACAGACCCGCTTTATTTGCACTTGAACGAACAGTTTAGACTTCAAGCTAAGGGGTACGAGGATAGTGAAAGTGATGCGGATATTTCTTATAGGTCCGAAAAGATGGAATACCCTATGCTTTGGCTAAAATCTCAAAAGACTGCAATGCTAAACAT
>CAYJJM010000052.1:7920-8747 GCA_964370515.1 uncultured Oscillospiraceae bacterium
AAAAAGCACAGACTGCCTTAAACTCAATGGCTACCATAAGATACTCCGTTCCTAGGATACTGGAATTCTTAAAAGAAGAGTTTGGGTTAACATTCGATCATATAATACAAGAAGATAGTTTGAGAGTTTACCTTCACCAAATTTTAAGCCATGATGGGTTGTTTAGGCTAAAGGTTTTCCCTCACCATCAAAACTTCCAGGCTTATAAATGGATAATGGAAAATGAAATATTATCGGACAAATCCATATTTGAGATACTGACATATCAGCCTGAACAGGTTTGGTGGCCTCCTTTTGAAGGAGGAGAAGTGGAAAGACTTCAAGAAGTTTGCTTGGATAGAATAAAAGAATTGAATTCTCAGATTACATATTTTCAGTGTGAAGAAGATAGTGGATTTAAAACACAAGAAATTATGCAAGTAAAAGAAGGCGTAGAAAAAGCTCAAGGCAAAGTATAAACTAATATGTGAAAGAATAACAAGGTAAAATAACAAATCAGAAACAATTAGAAATGATTAGAAACCATTTGAATGTTATTTCTAAGAATGTAGAGGAAGCCCTAAGACACGAGGAAGTGTTTTGGGGCTTTTTGATGAAAAGGAAACACCCGAAAAGGTGTCGAAAACCTGAAGAGAAAGGCTTTGAAATAGCAAAGGAAATTGTAAATAATTAGGGTGAAAAAAATATTTTTTTTATTATGAAAACACTTGAAATTAGCAGAAAGATAATATATAATAAAAGGGCTTGTCAATAGGCGAAGATACGGGAAGTTGCTGAGCTATCAGGTAATTTCCGTTGAGAATTGTCCCTGCTAGACAGGGGCGAAG
>CAYJJM010000053.1:0-8725 GCA_964370515.1 uncultured Oscillospiraceae bacterium
TGGTTTTCAATTTTCTCTCTAGATAGGACAATTCCTTCATTGTACATCATGTACTTTAATATAGCATATTCTTTTGCAGATAGGTTAATTATGGTATCACCACGCTTTACAATATGGGAACTAATGTCCATTGATAAATCTGAAACTGTTAGAAGGTTTGTTGACTTACCAGACTGGACTCTAGTCATAACACGTATGCGAGCCATTAGTTCCTCAAAGGAAAAGGGTTTAATTAAATAATCATTTGCGCCTAAATCAAGGCCTTTCACTCTATCTGAGATTGAATCTCGTGCAGTTAGGAAGATTACAGGGGTATCTATTTTCATAGTACGCATTCTGGAAATAACCCCAAAGCCATCAAGTTTTGGCATCATAATATCTAGAATAACCACATCATACTCAACACTTTCAATGTACTCTATAGCCATTTCTCCGTCAAAGCAGCTATCTACACTATAGCCTTCTGATAGTAGTTTTTTGGTAATGATTTTATTCATGTCTCGTTCATCTTCTGCAACTAATACTCTCATTATTTCTCCTTTTTGGTAAATGCAATTACAGTTTTTTGTAGTATAGCATAGTATTATTAAAATTAGATTAAAACAATAGAATATTTCTTAGAAAAAAAGACCTTTTGCCAATTGACAAAGGGTCTGATTTTTTTATTGTTTTTTTATGGTGTTTATGGTGTTTATGGTGTTTATGGTGCTTATGGTGTTTATGGTGCTTTGTGAACAAAATCACCTACGCCGATTTCATCAATCCAAAAATCCGGATTTGCTGCAGTGTGATATGAGGCAAGGGCAACTTCTCCAGTTGATGAGTTCATGTGAATAACAAAACTAGCAGATTGTCCAGCCTTGGATTTAGCTTCTCCTAAATCCCCAATAAATCCGCTTGCCCCCCAGTCAGTATAAGGCTCTGCTTCTACACGCAAAGTTTCTAGCAAAAGTACATTGAAGTGCTCTTTTTGGGCGGCGGTCTGATCTGTTCTGAGGAGATTGGGGATGGTTCCTTTCAATACAGAAACTCTCCCTCCTTCACCAGGATAGCGAACTAAAATTGTTCCCCTTCTGCTTGCTGGTTGAGTTTCAGGTCCTGTATTCCAAAGAACTTCTACCAAAGTGTTAGGAGGAATACCACTTTTGGGATCCATTGCAGCAATTTGAGTTGCTCTAATAATATTGGAAGCAACTTGCAAGTCAGCTACTTGGCGAGCTTTTTCAATATAGCCCAGTATTGTTGGAATGGCAACAGCAGCTAAAATTGCTACAATTGCAATTACTACGATTATTTCCATCAAAGTGAACCCTTTGTTTTGTTTGAATTTTTTCTTCATAACTTCTCCTATTTTTTAATCAAAAGCTGAAATTCGCTTCCGATTTTTTCTACAGAAATCTTATAGCCTCTTCCCGTTACAAATCGTGTTATATTCTCTACAGCAACTTGGTTATCTACCAAAACTATGATATTTTCAGTTCCTTGAGCTAGAGCTTTCTTCGTTTTGATTACTGGTTCTGGGCAAGCGCAGCCCCTAGCATCTATGGTTAAATTAGTCATTTGACCCTCTCTTTTCTTTTGATTATATTTGTATATTTGAAATCTTACTTTATCATTTTTGGTACTCGTATTTTGTTATCATTTTGCGTGTTTTATGTCATTGTTTTGTGTCTGTTATTGTCACTATAATATAACATAATTATAACTGAAATTCAAATCAAATTATGCATTAAAATGTCTGCAAATCATGATTTTGTCCATATCTTGCAAATACCTATAAATAAATCGAAAACAAATCCATGCCTCGCAACCTCTTTCAAACTCTTTTGAATTGGTATATAATGGGTATAAGAATTTTAGTGCCTATTTAACT
Organism: uncultured Oscillospiraceae bacterium; assembly: GCA_964370515.1. Taxonomy (GTDB): domain Bacteria; phylum Bacillota; class Clostridia; order Peptostreptococcales; family Anaerovoracaceae; genus CAYJHC01. Next base: position 1,874 of record CAYJJM010000053.1, read on the forward strand.
TAACAAATCAGAAACCGGTACTGAAGTTTTATATAGTGGGTATAAGAATTCTATAAATATAGTACATACTTAATCATCTATGAGCGGCTAGCATTTATTGCTGCAAAGTTAAATAAGGGCAAACAAGCCAAATATATAAAGGAAAAAAATCATGAATCAAATTTATTGCGATAATGGAAGCACTTCATTTCCCAAAGCGCCTGACCTAGGTAAAACTATGGGGAGGCATATAGAGAATAGGGGATTTAATATTAGCCGAGGGGGATATAGTCAGTCCTACTCCCTAGAAAGTGAAGTAATCGAAACCAGAGAAGCTATTTGTCAGATGTTTAATGGGGAAAACCCAAAGAATGTGATTTTCACACCAGGGGCGACCTGGGGGCTTAATATGCTTCTTCAGGGGCTTCTCAAGAAAGGAGACCATGTTATAACTACAGCCATGGAACATAATGCCGTGGTGAGGCCTATTGCGTTTCTCCAAGATAGAGGTGTAGAGTGGAGCGTGGCTTCTGTTGATAGCCAAGGAAATTTGAATGTGGAAAATTTAAAATCCCTAATTAGGGAAAATACCAAATTGATTTTAATTACTCATGGGTCAAATGTTTCAGGAACCATAACCCCCATAACAGAAATAGGGAAGATTTCTAGAGAAAAAAACATATTCTTTGCAGTGGACGGAGCACAGACAGCAGGCAGTGAGAAAATAGATATGAAGGAAAGCAATATAGATGCACTTATTTTTGCTGGGCATAAGGCCTTGCTTGGTCCTCAAGGGATTGGAGGAATAGTTCTAGGCACTAACCTTGTAAGTGAGATAACACCTATAATACTGGGAGGAACAGGAAGCCTTTCGGATAAAGAATATATGCCTGAATTTATGCCAGACAAATTACAACCTGGAACAATGAATATACCTGGAGTAATAGGGCTAAAGCACAGCCTAAGATTTCTCCAAAAGGAAACCATAGATGGAATTAAAGAAAAAAAGAAAGAGCTTACAAGTAGCTTTCTCGAAAAGGTTTTCAATATAAAAGGGATCAGTATAATAGGGAGGAAAGACACCAAAAGTAGAACATCTGTCATATCTTTGGATTTCTCCAAGGTTGCAGATAATGCGGAAATTGCATTTATCCTAGAAAGAGACTATGGAATTTTGACAAGATGCGGAATGCACTGTGCTCCTATGGCTCACAAATCATTTAATACATACCCTGAGGGGACTCTTCGATTTTCTTTTGGTTACTTTAATACATCGAATGAAATAGCATCTGTGGCAGATGCTATTAACAAAACTTTAAAAGAAATATAGAAATATAGGCAGATGTAGAAATATTATCCCAAATCATAGAAAAAACAATATTTCTAGGTTAAATCCTTTATGGAAAGTTCTCTAGCTATTATTTGAGCTGTTTTTTCTGCGATTTCTCCAGTGAAACGAGTACATTGAGACATATGCTCTTCAGTGCCTAATTCCATCTTGGAAGTTAGTATACGACAACATAATACTTTATTTTTCCCTCTAAAATATTCGTGCAGCTCATTGCTAAGTTTCATACATAGTTCTACTTTGGGATCTCCAGGAGCAAATCGACCAAAGAAAAGGCCTAGTGAAATAATTCCCCCAGAAACAGCACCGCAGACACATTTTGCACCACCAATTCCAACAGGAAACCCAGAGGCGACCTTTACAATATCTTCGGAAATATCTAACTGAAAATTTTCTCTTATGCTAGCTACTATTGCCTCGGAGCAGTATAAGCCAGTGTTATAATATGCCTCAGCATCTTCTCTTATTTTTTTAGAACTAATTGTATTTGTGTAATTCATTTATTTTTCCTTTCTAAATGATTCATTTACCCATTTATGCAACTATCTGAAAGATAGTTATTTATTTGTAGATATCAATTTGCATCAAAATTTTCCAGCATCTTTTGCTATGGGACTAGGCATTAAAATTTTCAGTTCCTTTTGCTGTTTGTTTTGCCTTCAAAATTTTACAATCTCTTTTCCCATTTACTTTGGCACCAAATTCATATAGGCTTTCGCCATCCTCAAGTTTATCAAACATATCATTGACATCTTGATAAGTTAAGCCATCAATTCGTAGTGCCATGCCGCAGGTTGCCGAGATTTCCCTAGGTGTGGGAATTATTTTTATATTTGCTTTGTCTCGTAATTTTTTTTCGGCAGAAATAGCATAACTTACAGATGGGAAGGTTATTAAGTAGAAGCCCTTGTCTGTGTTTTTCATAGAAAATTCCTTTAAATTTAAAAATTTAACTGAGAAGGAGAAGCCTGTGTACTTCTATGGATTTTATAGATTAACTCCCTGAATCAGCAATAAAGAATAACGGATAGTCGGGTTTGGTCCAAGTATGTGTGGAACCAAAAATGCCAAAGGTTGGCGAAGAAAAAACATTCAATTTACAAATTGATAACAGTGTTGCCAGCATTTATCATTTCTACAACACTATACATGTTAGTGATTTTTCCTACCAACAAACCATCCTCTATATTGTGATAATTTAGGCATGCACCACATGAATAAATTTCTACTCCCGCATCTTCCAACGCTTTCAAATGGTCTATGACAGGGGAACCTGTTGTTGTCAACATAACTCCGTCATTTATGAAAATCACTATTTCTGGCTTCTCATCTGCTTCGGACTGAGAGTATAGGAATGCTTTCATTAAACTTTCCCCAAGCTCTTCTGGCCCATCGCCAAGAGAGTTTGCCCCAATTAGTACAACTAAACCTTTTTTAATTTCTTCCATAAAATCCTCCTTAATATCTTGAGAGATGTAGAAATGAGAAATGCTCATTACCTACATGAATATACGATTTGACTTGTAAGATTTACTTTAAACAAATCAATAAGTAGCTGCTGGTAGGCTGAATAAAACTCCAATTTAAATTTTATACAACTTAAAGGCATTTGTAAATATGCATATTAATTTTGACGGCTGCATATTAATCATTATTAATCTTTGAAAGTTAATGTTGAATTTTGACGGGTAATGTTAATCTTTGATGCTTTGACAGTTAATGCTTTATATGTTCCCTAATTTGTTGGTTTTAATCACTAAAAAATATTGACGAATTGGATGATGCTGTATTCAAAAATAATGGCTTTATAAAACAAGTAAAGCAGGAATGCATTATACTTTGGATTTTGCAGTTTAATGCTGTAATTTTTGTGATTTTGTATGAAAAATAAGTTTAGATAAAGTTTGTATATCTCTAATTAATGTTTATTGTAGAATGTTTTTTCTTGGAATTAACAAAGCTATATGATAAAATTAATTTAATGGCATAGATTGATTTATAATAGTATGCTATGGTAGTAATTTGTAATATATAAAAGAGATGGAGAAAAATATGAAAAAAATCACACTGATTGTTATGACTGCCATGCTAATATTTGCCCTTACAGCCTGTTCTACCAAAATGGGAGAAGTTGTAGAAGGAGACGGGTTTTCTGTTGGGGTGCCTGAAGAATGGGAATATGTTTATTCAGAGTTTGGTAATACGGTAGTTATATCAGAGGATGAAGAAGACCCGGAAAAGCCTCAGATTATAATTTCTCTCGCTGAAACAGAATTGACAAAGGAAGAAGTTGAAGATAATTTCAAATCCTATGGACACGAAGATCTAGGAACCAAAACAATTGGTGGAGTAGATTTTATGTCAACAGGATTTTCCACGGGAAACATATATGCAATATGGTATGGAGGTGTTGTGATAGATAACAAAGAAGTTTCAATCCAAGTGATAAACGAAGAAGACAAAAAATATACGGAAGACATATTGGATACTATTGAGTGGGAGTAAACAATAAAATTCCAAATTCGTTGCAATCACTGGGGTTTCGACTTGAAAACCGATGAACAGCCGCTTTTGATTATACAAGCAATATACAAAAAAACACCCAAAACAACCAATGTTTTGCGTGTTTTTTGCATTTTAAGTTACTATTAATATTTTTTAAGAACTTGAATAATTAGTTTTGTGGCATTAACCAAATCATCTAGGTGAACTGTGCCAACAGCAGTATGAATGTACTGAGAAGGAATGCTTATTCCTCCAGCTAAATATCCAGTCCCTGCGAGGGAAGCTGTCCAAGCGTCGGTTCCTCCTCCAGTCATTACCTCTCGTTGAAAAGGTATGTTGTTTTCAGCTGCTGTATCGCAAAGCATTTTTGTTAATTTTTTTGGAACATTATTTCCTGCCATGCCAAAATCAGGATCCCAGTCATAGTATTTCACGCATGGACCTTTTCCCATTCCTATAGGATTGCACTCTTCCATTCCTGCTATGTCATTAGACAGGGTAACATCTATAGCTAACATTAAGTCGGGCTGTACTCTATTAGCGATTACACCGCCGCCCCTCATACCAACTTCTTCTTGAACAGTTCCAACACCGTAAACAGTCACATCCAAATCCATATCTTGAATGGCTCTAAAAGTTTCAACAATAACAGCACATCCAGAACGATCATCGACAGATTTTCCTGAATATACTTTGCCACCATTCAAGAAAGAACCTTCTGCTGCAAAAGCTACATAATTTCCTATTTCGACTCCCAGTTTCCTGGTTTCTTCTCTTGAAATTGTTCCCACATCAATTATTAAATCTTTTATTTTTGTTGGCTTTAATTCTGCAGTATGGTCAAGAGCATGGAAAGGTATTGAGCCTGTAATTCCGCTAACCTCTCCTTTATCTCCCATAATAACAAGTCTTTGGTTTACGCATACTCTATCATCGTGATATCCAACAGGAAGAACTTTCACATGGCCATTTTCTAAAATGTTATAGACAATAAATCCTATTTCATCTAAGTGGCCACATAATAGTATTTTTTTCCCACCTTCTTTACCTTTTTTGACAAAGATGTGATTGCCAAGAACATCTTCAAAATATTCATCATAAAGTCCTTCCATGGCCTTTTTCATAGCTTTTCCCGCAGAATCTTCTTCTCCAGAGACTCCGTAGGCCATATCCAACATAGGTAATGTTTGTCTAAAATTATTTTCCATAATAATACTCCCTTCCACCACTTCTTGCGGTACTTTGTAAAGAAAACAATGTACTGTTTATAACAAATAATAGTCATAAGAGCCAATACCAGAAAAGGATTGGCTCTTTATAAATTGTTTCTTTGATTTTATAGGTAATCTTACATTACAAATCCTAATATTAAATATCCTATTGCAGATAATGTGGCTGCAATTAAGGCATAAGGAAGTGTTGCAAACATTAGGTGAACAGGTTTGATTTCTGCACCTTGAGAACACATAATTACACCATCTCCATATAGACAAGTATTACTTCCAAAAGCAGTACCTGAGAATATAGCTGCTGCAGCAAGTATAGGATCAACTCCCATTGCAGTTGCTAAAGGAATTACTATTGGAACTACGATAATTGCAAGATCCCAGAAGCATCCTGTTGCGTAAGCATAAATTGCACAAACAAGGAATACTACAGCTGGTAAGAAAGCATCCTGCATTACAGGAAGTGTAATTCCGATAACATATTCAGTAAGTTGTAATTCTACATTCATACTTGAAACTGTAAAGGCCAATATAGTAAGCATAATAACAAATCCCATGCTTATAACACCGTCAAAGCAAGCGGTTAAAAGTTCAAAGAATTTAAGCTTTCTTTGAAGTAGTGCTAGTATAATCATTGTTATAGCACCTGCTATAGTTCCGATTAATAAATCCGAACCCATGATAAGTGTAACTGCTATCATTACAACCAATGGAATTAAGAATGTAAAAGGTTGTCCTTTTGCACCTTCTGCAACCTGAATTTTTCCAGATTGTGATGGAGGTACAATTCCATCAGGGAAAACATTACCAGTTTCCTTAGCTCTTTTCATGTCTTTTTTGATAAGTCCCATCGGAGGGATAATTCCAAGTATAAATAGAACTGCTATTATAAGCATAATTATAGGATAAAGAGATAATGGTAGAGCTTGCATATATGCACCCATACCACTTCCGTTTGCTACTAATCCTTCTTCTGCCAAAAGACCACTGTAATAAACTGCCCAGGATGAAAAAGGAATTAATAAGCAAACAGGTGCAGCTACTGTATTAACTAGATATGCTAGTTTAGTTCTTGGAATTCCAAGATTATCAGTAACACCTTTCATTGTTGTGGAAACTGTAAGGTTATTCAAATAGTCATCTACAAATACTACAATACCCATCATCATAGTTCCGAACAATGCTTGCTTTTCAGTTTTAACAAACCTTCTCGCCCAAATAGCAAAATCAGTTACGGCTCCTGAGCGTTCATAAAGTAAGATTAAAATTCCAAACATAGCAATTACTTGAATCAGCCATTGTGCTGTTCCGTTGGACATACCTACATGTATGCTACCTGTAAGTGTTGGATATAGATTAGCTATTCCTCCACCCAAAATTAACGCAGCTACAATTACTCCGCAAAGCATTGCAAATAATGTTCTTTTTGTCAATACTGCAATTACTAGAATCGTAGCAACAGGCAGTAAAGACAATGCGCCAAAAGTACTATCCATTTTTTTCTCCTCTCAAATTAAAATATAATATAATTAATAAAAAATCAAAACCGTTTATATTTTATCATAATTTATGGATTGGGACAATTGCTATTTTGAGGTGTTTCGTTCGTCCTTTTCTTAAGGTTCAAATCCTTTCATCTTAATAATAGCATAAAAAATGACATCCTACCGGATGTCATTTTCTATACTATGGTTGCGGGGACAGGATTTGAACCTGCGACCTTCGGGTTATGAGCCCGACAAGCTACCAACTGCTCCACCCCGCGACATTATTTAATTTTACCCATAATTGGTG
>CAYJJM010000054.1:0-8632 GCA_964370515.1 uncultured Oscillospiraceae bacterium
AACTGTAAACAATAAACCTCTTGATGAGTACTTAGCAATGGAAATTGTAAAAAGAGAAGTAAAAAGACCTTTTGAGATAGCAGGATGCGAAGGCAAGTTTGATGTAATAGCCACAGTAGAAGGTGGTGGTTACACAGGCCAAGCAGGAGCATTAAGACATGGAATCTCAAGAGCATTAGTTGCAGCAGATGAAGAAAACTACAAAAAGCTTCTGAAGAATGCAGGATTTTTGACTCGTGACTCAAGAATGAAAGAAAGATACAAGTACGGTTTAAAAAAGGCAAGAAAAGCCAGCCAGTTCTCAAAGCGTTAAGATTAAAAAAAAGACCTCAAAAACCCCAAATCATTTTGGGGTTTTATAATATAATGTATCGATTCATATTCAAAGTATTTCCTTCTCATCAAAAATTATTATGGAATAATTAGAGTGTATTTTAAAGACTTCAATTATAAAAGAAATGCAAGCCTGCTCTTGTACAATAGAAGTATACATTATATATTTAAGGGAAATATTGTAAGTTTTTAAAAATATTATATACTTAAAGTATATAATGTATTTTCAAAAGCGAATTTACAAAAATACCAAATGTTGTTTCGGTTTATTAGGTATAATAGATGAACAACTAGTTAAAATTATGTTTCAGTAGGTATTGAATAAGGGTATAATATTAATAGAATAATAAAAGGAGGAAAAGAAGATGACAACAACTATAAAGTATTTATTACTAAAGATAATAAGCGTTGTACTAATTCTATCTTTATTGTTATTTTCAAACACAGGACTTTTAGTTTCTGCATTTGCAAATGAACAAGCTTCTGAGGGAGAAATACCTGAGGGAATGGTAGAAGTAGGATTATTTGTACACCTAGGAGATTATGAAGATTATAACTCTGTTGAAGAATATGGAAAAGCTCCAGAGTCGGAAAAAAATTACTTTCCAGTATATAATAAAAGCACAAATGTTACAGCATTAATTCAAGAACCTGAAGTTCCTGAAGATAAAACATTTTATTATGAGGGAAAAAGCTTTCAAACATGGAATAATCCATCTTTTGTAACCCAATATGCGTCAAATGTCCAAGAAGCTTATGGAACATTTGGAGACTTTAAAGCAGCCATAAATAAAAATGGTGGAACAATACCACAAGAAATTCTTGACAGAGCAGATGATAGCTCTCCAATTTTATGGTATGTAATAAAAGACCAAAGCGATGGATGGCATTTAGATGGAATTTTATTAGATCCGACAGTTACTATTACAGCAAATAGTTCCGAAACAGTTTACACTGGAGAAGAACAAGTTGTTAGTGGTTACACTTGGGAAGGATTGCCAGAGGGATATACAGTAACAGGAATAACAGCAGAATCAAAGACAACAGATGTTACAGATGATATTAATACTGTTGATGTTGAGGGGATAAATGTAGAGTTTAAAGGAACTGAAGGAAAAACCCAAGAAGAAACTCAAGATGAACTAGAAAAATCTGTAAGAGTCTTAGATAAAGATGGTAAGGATGTTACAGGAAAATTTGAATTTGAATTCGTAGAAGGAAAACAAGCTATAACCCCAGCAATCCTTACAGTAACAGCAGATGATAAAGAAGTAAATGTGGGAGATGATGTCCCAGAATTAACATCTACAATTACAGGTTTTGTAGGAAAAGATATTGATAGCAGGCCTGATATAACAGGAGAAGCTGAACTTTCAACACTGTATACCACATCAAGCGGGGAAGGCAACTATCCAATAGTGGCAACTGTAGATGAAATGAGCGCAGATAACTATATTTTTGTGGCAGTAGATGGAAACTTAGTGGCAGAGGCAGAAGTTATTCCGCCACTACCAATTCCAACACCACCAACACCTGTAGTAGTAATAGAGGAACCAGGAGTACCGTTGGCGGCAGGATTAACTGATACAGTTACAGTGGACGACCAAGAAGTACCGTTGGCAGCAGGAGGAGCGAGCTGGTCATTGCTAGACTTAATTCTAACAATAGCAACAGGGCTTATGAGCGGAATGTTATTAATAACATACTTTGCAAGAAAAAGAGAAGATGAAGATGAATATGCAGAGTATGGCGAAGTTAAGAGAAAAGGTATGCTTAGATTAATGAGTATAATCCCAATGGTAGGAGCAATAATTCTATTCATACTGACACAAGATATGACATTACCTATGATAATAGTTGATGAATGGACAATCTACTTTGCAGCAATAGCAATAGTACAAGGCGTAGTAACATACTTTTCCAAGAAAAAGGTAGAAGAATATGAAGATTACGATGCTATGGCATAAGAACTAGACAAAGATGATATGTCTGGTGCAAATGCACAAATCAAGACCCTTTTAAAAATTAAAATAGAACAATTCAAGAAAGTCGAGTATGCATTAATATGTGTGCTCGATTTTTCAAAAAAAATTGTGTGGTAGTTATATGTAAAAGAGAGCTAGGATTTTTTTGTTGTGATAAGGAAGTCTTTCAAAAAAGATGATGCTTTATAAAAACTGATAAATTTCAAAAAATTGAAATATGATGAATATGCTAAGAATACCAGCGTTTACCCTTGAAGAAAAAGAAAGAATAGAGTAAAATTAATAGAAGAGAGGTCTAAACAAAGGTTATTGTAGATGTAATTTTTGGAAAGTAGAAAACTATTTACATAAAAGATGAAAAAACTATGAAAGAAAAAGCAGTGAAAGAAGAAACAGCAAAAAAAAATCTAAGGCAAAGCAAAGGTGTGAAAAGTGTTTATATCATATTAAGACTTTTGGTTGTAGTCATACTAATAAGAGAAATTATAGCAAGAGACTGGAACAATGTAGGTATTTGTATTTTGGCATTAATTCTTTTTTTGTTGCCTACAATTTTGGAAAAAAGATTAAGGGTAGAACTTCCAAGTCTTTTAGAAATAATAATAATATTTTTTATTTTTGCGGCCGAAATATTGGGAGAAGTTAATGAGTTTTATGTGCTCTTTGAAAGATGGGATGATATGCTTCATACCTTAAATGGATTTTTAGCTGCTGCTATTGGATTTGCAATGATAGATATACTTAACAAAAATGAAAGAATCAAATTCTCTATGACCCCTTTTTTTACAGCAGCCTTTGCGTTTTGCTTTTCTATGACTATAGCGGTTTGCTGGGAGTTCTTTGAATATGCAATGGATAGATGGTTTGGAAACGATATGCAAAAGGACACATGGATATCTAGTATAAACTCAGTTGCTTTAAATGAAACAGGAGCAAATGTTCCTGTAACAGTAGAGATTGGTCAGGTAAATGTAAATGACCAATATGTTTGGAATAAATATTTGGATATTGGTCTCTATGATACCATGCATGATATGTGGGTGAACTTTTTAGGAGCTATAGGATTTTCCGCATTAGGATATATATATATTAAAAACAGAGGCAGAGGATTTGCAAGTAAATTTATACCTAGATTAGAAAAGAATAAAAAATAGAAATATTGGAGGAAAAAGATGAGAAAAATATTAAGTTTTTTTGCTAATAGAATAGTATTTTTTTTAATACCATTTTTATTGCAATTTGCAATTGTGGTAGCCTTTGTATTTATTCTTGAAGAGTACATATACATAATGTATGGGGTAATGGTTGTGCTTGCTTTAATATTGGTGATTTATGTTGTGAGTAATGATGATAACCCTGCTTACAAAATTGGATGGATAGTAATTATTTTGCTAGTACCTCTCTTTGGGGCCTTTGTATATTTATTATATGGAGATAAAAGAATCCCAGAGGTTAGAAAGAGAAGAACAGCACAAATTGAAGAGATGACGAAGGATTGGCTTTATGTAGAGGATAATTTAATAAGTGAAATTGAGAAGCAAGATAAAATTAGTGGCGGACAAGCAAAATACATAGCAAGAGAAGGATTTTCTGCTCATAAAAATACTGATGTTAAGTTTTTGAATTCAGGGCAAGAAAAATGGGCAAGCCTTTTGGAAGACTTAGAAAGGGCAGAGCATCATATATTTTTGCAATACTTCATTATTAGGGAAGGTGAAATGTGGCAATCAATCCTAAATGTACTGGAAAGGAAAGTTGAAGAAGGAGTAGATGTTAGGGTTTTGTTTGATGATGTTGGTTGCATATCTACCTTGCCAAGCAGATATGACAGAGAACTTATAAAGAGAGGAATTAAGTGCCATATTGTAAATCCTCTCAGGATGTATAGGAATTTTACTTTTATACAAAACAATAGAGACCATCGAAAAATGTTTATAATAGATGGACATATTGGATATGTTGGTGGCATAAACTTAGGGGATGAATATGTTAATCTGACCTCTCCTTATGGAAAATGGAAAGATTGTGCTATAAGGATAGAAGGGTTGGCCGTTTGGAGTTTGACTGTAAGCTTTTTAAAAACATGGATGATGTACGATAGTGATACTATCAACCATGACCAGTATAGACCCGAAAACTTTATGGAAAAAGAGAAAAGAAGGAGGGGATATGTTATACCTTATCAAGACTCTCCTTTAGATTACAATAATGTTGGGGAAAATGTATATTTTAATATGATAAACAGTGCTACAGAAGAATTATTTATTGCCTCTCCTTACTTAATTCCACCAAATGAATTGATAACAGCATTGGCCCTTGCCGCGAGAAAAGGAGTGGATGTTAGAATTATTACACCAAATGTTCCTGATAAAAAAAATGTATTCTTGCTGACCCAGTCTTACTACAAGAATTTATTGGCAGCAGGGGTGAAGGTATATCAATATACACCAGGATTTATACACTCTAAAACTTTTGTGGCAGATGGGAAGTTGGCTGTATGTGGAACGGTAAACTTAGACTTCAGAAGCCTTTATTTGCATTTTGAAAATGCGGTATGGATGTATAAGTGCGATGCGGTAAAAGAGATGAGGCAAGACTATTTAGCAAGCCTTGAAGAATGCAAAGAAATAACATTGGATGAGGTCAAAGCTTGGCCATGGATCAAAAAGGCATGGCAAGGAGTTCTTAGAATATTCGCACCTTTGTTTTAGACCATATAATAAAATAGTTAATTAAATAAAAAAGTCAATAAGAAAAGGCATGAGCCCGTTATCAATAGGCTTAGAAGAGGAGGCATTTATGAAAGGAAAAATAGGAGGAGAAATAATGCTATTAATTGTAGCATTAATTTGGGGAACCTCTTTTGTTGCTCAAAAAACAGGAATGGACACTATAGGACCATTTACTTTTGGGTCACTAAGAATGTACATTGGATTCTTAGCATTGTTGCCGGTAATATTTGTGCTATCAGCAATTGAAAAGAAGAAAAAAGCATTAGAGCCTGCGACTAAAATATCGGCAGAACAAAAAAAGAAAGAACAGAAAGACTTGTTGGTAGGAGGTCTAGTTTGCGGAATGGCGATATATTTTGCGGCAATAGTACAACAAGTTGGGCTACAATATACTACATCTGGGAAGGCAGGGTTTATTACAGCCTTATATATTGTAATAGTTCCAGTTTTTGGTCTCTTTCTAAAAAGAAAAGTAAAACCTATACTATGGGCTTGCATAGCAGTTGCACTAGTAGGCTTATACTTACTATCAGTAACAGAAGGTCTCAATATTAATAAAGGAGACTTGATAATGGTTATCTGTGCCTTTGGATTTGCAGCTCATATTTTGGCTTGTGATCATTTTACTGCCAAGGCAGATGGTGTTAAACTTTCCGCCTTACAGTTTTTGGTGGCAGGAATAATTGGAACACCTTTAATGATATATGAAAGTTTTACATTGGAAGGATTGCTTGGTGCGGCAATGCCGTTGCTTTATGTAGGGGTAATGTCCTGTGGAGTCGCATATACTCTTCAAATGGTAGCCCAAAAGAGAGTTGAACCAACAATGACTAGCCTTATTCTTTCTCTAGAATCGGTGATTGCAATAATTGCAGGAATAATCCTTTTAAGTGAATCAATAAACTCAAGAGAAATTATTGGTTGTGCCTTAATGTTTGCGGCAATTATTGTAGCGCAACTACCGTCCAAAGAAGAAAGATTAAATAACCAAGCTGCTAAGGAAACAAAAGGCAGCTTAGAGGAAAAATAAAGTTGATAAATCAAATATGTTTTATTTAAAAGGAGAAAAAAGTGAGCGAAATTACAAAAGAAAAAGCGATGGAATTATTTCTAAAATATAATGATGATGAATTTCACATTAGGCATGCACTAACTGTTTCAGGTGTTATGGAATATTATGCAAAAGAATTAGGTTATGAGAAGGAAAAAGATTTTTGGGGTGTAGTGGGATTGCTGCATGATATTGATTTTGGAAAGTTTCCAGAAGAACATTGCAAAAAAGCACCAGAACTTTTGAAAGAAATTGATGCACCAGAAGATATGGTAAGGGCTATAGTCTCTCATGGATATGGAAACTGCTCTGATGTGAAACCAGAAAAAGAAATGGAAAAAGTTTTGTTTGCATCAGATGAACTTACAGGATTAATTTGGGCATATACTTTAATGAGACCCTCTGGAAGTGTGAAGGATTTGGAAGTAAAGTCCCTAAAAAAGAAGTTCAAAGACAAAAAATTTGCGGCAGGCTGTGATAGAGAGGTAATAAGGGCAGGGGCAGAGCTACTTGAATGGGAGATGGACAAATTATTTGAAATGACTATAAAGGCAATGGAGTCCTGCGAAGATAAAATAAACCAATACTTTAATTAATGATGATAGAGTAAAGATAATATGAAAATATTATCTTTACTATTAGATAGGGATAATAATAATGGCAACATTTCAAAAAAAAATAGAAGCACTTATGGAAAGGTTAAATATGTTCGACAGACTAATCGTGGCCTTTTCTGGAGGTGTAGATAGTACTTTTTTACTTGCAATGGCAAAATATGTTTTGGGGGAAAGAGTGGTAGCGGTTACTGTGGCAGGACCCAACTTTCCTATGGAGGAAATAAGGTTTTCCGAAAAATTTTGTGCAGATATGGAAATTCACCACCTAACAATTAACTTAGAAAAGGAAATAATGGAGGCTATTAAAGAGAACAAAGAAGACAGGTGCTACATTTGCAAAAAGACTATATTTAGTAATTTAAAAGAACAAATGAACAGAAATATTATAGAGGAAAATATATTAGACCAGGTTCCATACTTTGAGGGTGGAGAAAATATTATAAAAAAGCATATAGGAATAGTGTCTACAATGGAGAAATCAAGAATTAAAGTAGAAGAACATATTGTAGAGGGCAGTATAGTGGATGATGCTTCTGACTTCAGACCAGGGAGAAGGGCAATAAAGGAACTTGGAATAATTTCTCCATTAGAAGAAGCGGGGTTTACAAAAGAGGATGTTAGAGAGGGTTTGAAAACACTAGACATTCCCCATTGGGATAAACCTTCATCAGCTTGTTTAGCATCTCGAATCCAAACAGGCGAAGAGATTACCATAGAGAAACTTAAAAAAATAGAAAAAGCTGAAAGTTATCTTAGAGATTTAGGATTTTCACAAGTGAGAGTAAGGGTGCATGGTGCTATTGCTAGAATAGAAGTGGAAGAAAAAGAAATGGAAAAATTTTCAGATTTAAAAATCAGAAAACTAATTGATAAAGAAATAAAAAAACAAGGATTTGAGTTTGTTGCTTTAGACCTTTTGGGATACAAAACGGGAAGCATGAATAGCAAGAATAAAAAGTAATGTAAGAATAAAAACAAATCTAAAAAGGAATTGGAAAAGAGGTTTAAATGAGGGATTATAAGAAACTTCAAAATGGAAGTGATATAAGAGGAGTGGCCCTTTCAGGTATTGAAGGAGAAAACCCAAACTTGCGTGATGAAGATGCAACTAGAATAGGCGAAGGATTTTTGATATGGCTAGCAAAGAAAATGAAAAAAGACCCTAAGTCCATAAAAATATCAGTAGGAAGAGACCCAAGGCTATCAGGGAAAGGTTTAAAAGATGGCTTATTTAAAGGTTTTTTGCCTTATGGGGTTTTGGTATATGATTGCCAATTAGCTTCAACACCGGCCATGTTTATGAGCACTCAATTTAAGAATTTTGAATGTGATGGTGCCATTATGATTACGGCAAGCCATCTGCCTTTTAATAGGAACGGATTTAAATTTTTCACAAAAGATGGAGGCTTGGATAAAAAGGACATAAAAGAGATATTAGCATATGCAGAAAGTCATGAGGCGATACGCAATTTGCAACAGGCAGAAGAAAAAACTGTTGTAGAAAAGGATTTGATGGAAGAATATTCTGATTATCTAAGAAAAATAATCATTAAAGGAATAGGCAATGGAGAAAAGCCATTAGAGGGAATGAAAATTATTGTAGATGCAGGAAATGGCTCAGGAGGGTTTTATGCAACTTCTGTTCTTAAGCCTTTGGGTGCAGATGTTTCTCAAAGCCAGTATTTGACACCAGACGGAACCTTTCCTAATCATATGCCTAACCCAGAAGATAAAGAAGCCATGGAAAGCATTTGTATGAAAGTTTTATCTTCTAAAGCAGACTTAGGGTTGATTTTCGATACAGATGTAGATAGATCAGCAGCCGTAGATAAAAAAGGTAATGGCATAGGTAGAAATGAGATAGTTGCCTTGGCGGCGGCGATTATAGCAGAAGAGCACAAAGGAACAACAGTG
>CAYJJM010000055.1:0-3035 GCA_964370515.1 uncultured Oscillospiraceae bacterium
AACTTTAAAGTCTGGTATGATAAAGATTGTTGGTAGTAGCAGGACAGATGCAGGTGTCCATGGCCTAGAATATCCGGTGTCCTTTTACTTGGATGTGCCAATTCCTCTTGACAGGTTTAAGCAGGCTGTAAATGGCAGGCTACCAAAAGATATTAGAATTTTACAAATAGAAGAGGTGGATGACAACTTTCACCCAATAAGTGATGCAAAGAAAAAGACATATATATATAGGATATTAGAGGGCAAGTCTAAAAGCCCGTTTATGGAAAAATATGCTTATCAAGTTGAATACCCACTAGATATAGTAAAGATGAAGGAAGCAGCCAAAATATTAGAGGGTAAGCATGACTTTAAATCCTTTCAATCCATGGGAGGAGCAGAGAGGAATACTACAGTTAGAGAAATTTTTTCGATTGATATAATTGAAACTTCTCAAGGCATACAACAAAACAAGCTGGATCAGATTTCATTTGTTGAGGAAAACCAAAGAATTATAGATATTTCTGTTACAGGAGATGGGTTCCTTTACAATATGGTAAGGATAATGGCAGGAACATTAGTAGATATAGGTAGAGGAAAAATTGAACTGAAAAAAACCAAAGAAATTTTGGAAGCAAAAGATAGAGAGAGAGCAGGACACACAGCCCCTGCAGCAGGACTTTATTTAAAAAAAGTGTTTTATTAGGTACACAAACGACAATCAAAGAACAGCAACGCAGAGAATGTAAATAAGAAAAAGTAAAGTACGAAATAAAGATTATTTACGCAGGATTTTTTGCATAGTGCAAGGCGCACACGCAGCTTCGCAGCAATACGCAACAATAGAGGTGCAAGTTGCACCGAAAAGACAAGTAAAGAGGGAGGAAGAGGATGGAAAGAATAAGCTGGGACGAATACTTCATGGAAATGGCAAAACTTGCAGCCACACGCTCAACATGCCTGAGAAGAAAAGTAGGGGCAGTTATTGTAAAAGATAGGCATGTGGTGGCGACAGGATATAACGGTGCACCCAAAGGGATTCTTCATTGTGACGAAAGAGGCGGATGTTTAAGGGAAAAACTCAAGGTGCCTTCAGGCGAAAGACATGAACTATGTATAGCACTCCATGCGGAACAAAATGCAATCATACAAGCAGCAACATTGGCTCAGTCTATTGAAGGTGGGATAATGTATGTAACTCATCAACCTTGCAGTATATGTGCAAAGATGATAATTAATGCTGGAATAAGTAAGGTGATTGTAAACGAAGGATATCCTGATAAACTGGCAACGGATATGCTAAGTGAAGCAGGACTAAAAGCTGTTACACTAAAAGGAAAGAAAGAATAAAAATAAAATGACCAAAGATAATTTTAAACTGGATAAATCTATAACATTAAATCAAGAAGAAAAAAAGCATCTTTACAGTGATATTAAAAAGATTGCCTTACCCATTGCAGCACAAAGCTTAATTGGAACATCACTTAGCTTCGTGGACAATATAATGGTTGGAAGTTTGGGAGAAACGGAACTTGCAGCTGTAGGAGTAGGACTTCAAATATATATAATATATTGGATGTTTATATTTGGATTTACCAGTGGCTGCTCCACTTTTTTTGCCCAATTTTGGGGAGCAAAGGATATAAAAAATGTGCGTAAAACACTAGGATTTTCTATGATGTTTGCATCAATTGTAGGGGTGCTATTTTTTATAGGAGCCTTTTTCTTTCCTAGAGAAATTGTAAGATTGTTTACAAATATACCAGAGGTAATAGACTTGGCAGCAGAGTATACTAAGGCGGGTGCCACTGCATTTTTATTTGTTTCCATAACTCAACCAATCTATGTGGCTCTTCGTGCTACACATCAAACAAAACTACCTTTATATATGAGCATAGTAGCCTTTACTACAAACACATTTTTGAATTATATGCTTATATTTGGAAATTTCGGAGCACCTAGGCTTGGAGTAGAAGGGGCAGCAATAGGGACAGCAATATCCAGACTTATTGAATTAGTGGTTGTTATAATAATTGTCTTTGGCCGCAAAAATATAATTTCGGGTAAAATTAAAGAATACACTGGGTGGAATAGAGAATATCTTGGTAGGATATTTAAGAATGCATCCCCCACTGTAATTAATGAAGTTTGTTGGGGGATAGGAACATCTCTTTATGTTGCAGCATATGCCAGAGTTGGGATAACAGAGTTTGCGGCAGTAAGAGCTGGAGATATAGTTTATAATCTTTTTGTTATGGCAGCCTTTAGCCTTGGAGATGCAGCACTTATTTTGATTGGTCAAAAAATTGGCCAAGGAAAACTGGACAAAGTTTATCCAATGGGAAAAATTTTGCTAAAGCTAGGAGTCATAACAGGGGCAGCTTTGGGCGTGGTAATGCTTATTTTAGCTCAGCCACTGCTAGGGTTTTTGAACAGTTTCACAGAAGACGGATTAAGATTTGCTTTTTATGTGATAATTATTTATGCCGCATTTTTCCCAATAACAATATTTAACGGAATGATGATAACGGGAATATTAAGAAGCGGTGGAGACACTAGAATGGCAATGTTTATAGAAGTTTCAACCATGTTTCTTATAGGGGTACCAGTGGCCTTTATAACAGCTTTATGGTTAGGCTTGCCTATATATGTAGTGGTACTTTGCATTAAGTTAGAAGAAACCTTTAAAGCCTATATACTGTTTAGGAGACTAAGGTCTGGAAAATGGATAAACAATGTTATTAAAAATATGGATACTTAACTATAACTGTATAGGAAAAAACTAAAGTAGTGTTAAAACAAAGAATACTTTGATGAGGAAAATAGAAAATACAAGAAAGGCGAATATGAATTTTTATTGTTGAAAATGTTGCAAATAAACATTAAAATCAAAAATAAAGATAACTAATATGTGAAATTTGAAAGAAAAAATAACTAATTTAAGGCAAGGTAAATAAAGTGGAAGAAAAAGTAAAGAAAATGTTTGAATTTTCTTTACTTTTATTTTTTATAAGTATATAATGGAATTTAAATGAAAGGAAAAAGAAAAAATTATG
>CAYJJM010000055.1:3045-8551 GCA_964370515.1 uncultured Oscillospiraceae bacterium
ATGGCTAAATTTCAGAAGAGAATTTTTATATGTTCTCTTATAATAGCTGCGATTGTTCAAATTGTTTCCCTCTTTATTTTGGGGATAAACTTTGAGTTTACACTAGGATTAATAGTGGGAACAGGTGTGGCGATAATTAACTTTTTCATAATGTCTATTTGCACAGAGATAGCTTTGGAGAAAAAAAGAACAGCCATTAGCTTGATTGGCTTTGCAGGTCGTTTTATTTTGTATGGGACATCTTTTGCTTTAACTCTTATATATTCTTACAAAATGGGAACAGGCTGTGCTATAGGATTTTTCACCGTTCAGCTTTCGATTTTGTACTTATTTGCTATAAAACCGTCGCTTAAGAGAAGTAAAGAATTATAAAAAATCTTGTATAGAATTTTCGTTGTATAAAATTTTTTATAATACTTTATGCTAATACACTAACAATAAATTATTGGATTTAATTGTAGGAGGAATGTATGGGTATGATACCGATGCTTGGTATGGAAATTGGGCCAAGAATAATTGTCAAATTTGGCGATTCAGGGTTCTATATTACTGAAACAGCTATTTTTGCAGTTGCAATTGCTGTTATTTTAGTGGTACTTGCAATTTGGTCAACGAGAAAAATGGAAAAAATTCCTAGAGGGAAACAATTCTGGGCAGAATTTGTTGTTTCTTCAATATACAGATTAGTAGAAGACTCTATGGGCAAGGGAGGTAGAACCTATGCCCCTTATATTGGAAGTTTGTTCTGTTTCTTGCTAGTGGGTAGTATGTTAGGCTTGTTCGGATTAAGACCTGTGACAGCAGATGTGAACACTACAGCAGCAGTCGCATTTTTCACTTTCATACTCATTCAATATACAGCAATAAAGCACCACGGAGTTAAGGGCAAGTTAAAAGAAATGTGCGACCCATATCCTTTTATGTTTCCATTAAAGATAATTGAACAAGTTTCATTTCCAGTGTCTTTGGCTTTGCGGATTTTTGGAAATATATTGGCAGGATATATAGTAGTACATATGCTATTAAATGGACTAGGAAGTTTATCTGACTCAATTGGACTGCCAATTCCTATATTCCAAACCATATTACCATTACCTGCGAATTTGTTCTTTGATGTGTTTGAACCAATGCTTCAGTCGTTTATATTCATTATGTTAACAATGGTGTTTATAAGCATGGAAATGGTTATGAGTAAGGCTCACGAAGAACATTAAAGTAGAGCATTAAATATTACATAAAAAACAGCACATAAAACAGTACATAATGTATGAATTTTAGACAGACATAGATGTTAGGCATTTGGAAAAGATATTTATCCACATATGGTTGTGATAATCATAAAGGTGGCGAATATAAATTATTGTTAAGTAGTCGTAAGGACTTAAATTTATTTAAATTTTAGGAGGTATAATCATGGAATTAGTATTAGCTTTATCGGCAGTAGGTGCAGCACTAGGTATAGGTATTGCGGCTTTGGGTATTGGCATAGGACAAGGGCTTATAGGCAGCAAAGGTGTAGAAGGAGTTGCTAGACAACCTGAAGCAAAAGGAGATATAATGCAAGTTATGCTTGTAGGACAAGCGGTAACAGAAACAACAGGTATCTTCACTTTCATCATTTCAATTATTCTAGTAGTTGCTAATCCGTTTATGTAATAGAGGGAGTAGTTTAAGGAGACGCTAATGATAATGGAAAACATTATGTTTGACAGCTTTGTTGTTGCAGCAGCAGAACAAGTAATGACAGCTCCCATATTGAGCTTTAACTGGACATTTGTAATGGTAATGATTACCGTTCTTGTTCTTTTCTTAATACTAAAAAAGGTATTTTTTGAAAAGGTTAAGAATTTTATGGATGATAGAGAAGCGGGGTTGCAAGGGGCTTTTGATAGTGCAGATTTAGCTAACAAAGCGGCAGATGCAAAGTTGGAAGAATATGAAAAGAAAATTGCTTTTGCAGAAGAAGAAGGCAGAGAGATCATCAAGAATGCCAAAATGAAGGCAGATGTTCGGGCAAAAGAAATATTAGACGAAGCCAACGAAAAAGCAAACAAAGCCATGCTAAAAGCAGAAGCAGAAATCGAAAGACAACGCCAAAAAGCAGTTGAAGAAATCAAAAATGAAATAGGTATGTTGGCTGTTTTGGTGGCAGAAAAAATATTAAAAGAAGAACTAAAAGAAGATGCTAACCAAGATAGAATTGTTAACCAAGTAATTGAAGAGGTAGGGAGTGCTAAATGGAAGAATTAAATGTAAGCATGACTTATGGGGAAGCATTGTATAATGCTGCAAAAGATCTTGGAAAAGAAAAGGAATTGCTAGAGGAAGCAAAAGCCGTTAAAGAAATTTTAAAAAACGAAGAAAGCTTTCTCATGCTGATTAACGACCCAACAATTACAGCAAGTGAGAAGAAAAAAATTATCACCAATGTTTTTGGTGGAAAAATTTCCCAGGAACTTTTAAATTTCTTTTTTGTGCTAATTGATAAAAGAAGAATTTCACATTTTATTAAAATGGTGGACGTGTTTGAAAAGCTAGTTAATACTCAAGAGGGCTTTGCTACAGGAGTAGTATATAGTGCAAGGGAACTGTCAAAAGAAAAATTAGCCAAAATAGAAGAAGAAACAGGAAAACTAATAAGAGAAAAAGTGAAGTTAACCCAAGAAATAGATACAAGTCTGATTGGGGGAATAAAAATATTAGTAAACGGCAAGATAATTGACGCATCAATTCGTAATAGATTGCAAGATATATCAGGCCAGTTAATTCATTAATTTATTATTTTAGAAATGGAGGCAGACTCTATGAATTTGAGACCAGAAGAAATAGGGGCAGTCATAAAACAGCAAATAAAAAATTACGACAAACAGCTTAATGTTTCTGACTTTGGAACCGTTCTGCAAGTAGGAGACGGTATTGCCAGAGTTTATGGATTAGAAAACTGTGTTGTAGGCGAATTGCTAGAATTTCCAGAAGAGACATTTGGAATGGCTCTTAACTTAGAAGAAGATAATGTGGGAGCTGTTATATTAGGCTCAGACAGAGTAATCAAAGAAGGAGATATAGTAAAGCCTACAGGCAGAGTTGTTGAAGTTCCAGTTGGCAAAGATGTAATTGGAAGAGTTGTAAATGCATTGGGACTACCAATTGATGGAAAAGGTCCAATTATGGCAGAAACAAGTAGACCTGTAGAAAGTCCGGCGCCAAGCGTATTGGCCAGACAATCGGTAAAACAACCACTTCAAACAGGGATAAAAGCTATTGACTCTATGATTCCAATAGGTAAAGGCCAAAGAGAACTTATTATAGGAGATAGACAAACAGGTAAAACAGCAATTGCTGTAGATACTATACTGAACCAAAAAGGAAAAGATGTAATCTGTATCTATGTTGCCATTGGACAAAAAAATTCTACAGTGGCACAAATGGTTCAAACATTAGAAGACAGAGGTGCAATGGAATATACGGTTATTGTATCAGCAACGGCAAGTGATGTTCCAGCAGTGCAATATATTGCTCCTTATGCAGGCTGTGCAATGGCAGAACACTTTATGTATCAAGGAAAAGATGTATTGATAATTTATGATGATTTATCAAAACACGCAGTAGCCTACAGAGCTATGTCTTTGCTGCTTAGAAGACCACCAGGCAGAGAAGCATATCCGGGAGATGTATTTTACTTACATAGTAGACTTTTGGAAAGGGCTGCAAAACTTTCAGATGAGTTGGGTGGAGGTTCAATTACAGCACTTCCTATAATTGAAACTCAGGCAGGGGATGTTTCTGCATACATACCGACCAATGTAATATCTATTACAGATGGACAAATATTCCTTGAAACAGAACTTTTCTTTTCTGGACAAAGACCTGCAATAAATGCTGGTATTTCAGTATCCAGAGTAGGAGGAGATGCTCAAATCAAGGCTATGAAGAAGATTTCAGGACCTGTTAAGATGGAACTTGCCCAATACAGAGAATTGGCAAGCTTTTCACAGTTTGGGTCGGACATAGATGCTGATACAAAAGCAAGACTTGATCATGGTGAGATTTTGATGGAAATTATCAAACAACCTCAATACAGCCCAGTAGAAGTTCAACATCAAGTAATGATATTGTTTGCAGCAAGTAAAGGTTATCTAAAAGGTATACCTAAAGAAGAATTAAAATCCTTTGAAAAAGACCTATATAACTATATGGATACATATTACCCTCAAGTAAGCAAATCAATTATTGAAAAGGGAAGTATGGATGAAAATATAGAAAAAGAATTGGTAACAGGAATAAAGGAATTTATCAAAAACAGATAATAGAATAGGAGAAAGTTAAATGGCTTCTAATAACATTCAAGATGTAAAAAGAAGAATAAAGAGTGTAACAGGAATGGAACACATAACAAATGCCATGAAGCTTGTTTCCGCTGCAAAATTAAGAAAAGCAAAGGCCATATTTGAAAGGTCACATGAAAATACCAACCTGATAGCAACATCTATTGCAGAGATATTTAACAACGCTAGCGACATTCCAAGTGAATATTTAGAAGGGGATAGAGAAATTGTTAAAACTGCATATATAATAGTTACCAGTTGCAGAGGCCTTTGCGGAAGTTTTAATACAAATATTATTAAAGAAGCAGAAAGGGAAATTCTGGCAGATCCAGAGCCTCCTGTAATAATTGCAGTTGGAACAAAAGGAAGAGACTATTTTTCCAAAAGAGGTTACAATATTGAAATTGAATATGAAGCACCTCCAGAAAATGTTTCTTTCTTAATTGTTAAAGATATGTGCAAGCCATTGATAGAGATGTATAAGGAAAAAGAGATAGATGAAATAGTTTTAATATACACATCATATATAAGCCCTTTGGAAATGACTGTGAAAAATGAAAGACTATTACCTATCAAAGTTGTGACTTCGCCTGAAATTATTAGACATGAAAAAGAAGTTGAATATGAGCCATCAATAGAAGCAGTATTCAACTATCTGATACCAAAATATATTGAAATGTCTGTGTATGGAGCTTTTGTAGAATCTGCAACATGCGAACATGCAGCTAGAAGAATGGCTATGGAGAATGCAACAGATAATGCCCGTGAAATGTTAGATGAACTTTCGCTGTTCTACAATAGGGCAAGACAAGCAGCCATAACCAATGAAATTATAGAAATCGTAGCAGGATCAGAGGCACAGAATTAGTGCTTAAGATGTGTAGGAGGTAATGTAGTGATTAAGGGAATAGTGCACCAAATTATAGGACCTGTAGTAGATGTGAAATTCAACTCAGAAGAAGTTCCGGAACTTTTAAGTGCAATCGAAATAACTCATGAAGATAGAAAAATAGTAGCAGAAGTAGCACAACATATAGGAGATGATGTTGTAAAGTGTATTGCTCTATCATCTACAGACGGGTTGAAAAGAGGAATGGAGGCTGTAGCAACAGGCGAACCGATATCCGTTCCTGTAGGAAAAGAAGTTTTAGGAAGGCTGTTTAATGTTATTGGAGAGCCTA
>CAYJJM010000056.1:0-8241 GCA_964370515.1 uncultured Oscillospiraceae bacterium
CCTTAACCTTACCTTAAAAGTATAATCGCATTTTTATAAAATATCAAATCTATAATCAATACTTTATAATCATAAAAATAGTGTAGCAACTTTTTGTCGCTACACTATCAAAAGAACATAACTGTACGTAAACAGCTTTTTAAAGGTTTCTTGATTACTATATATTCATAATCAAGCTACTCAATTTATGGCTTCTCTATTTTGCAGACTTAAATGTGTCCACTATTTTTTGTCCCTGGATTTTGAACTTCCTTTTAATTGTAGTTTTAATTACATGTGGTTTAGCTTCTTCTAATGTTACATTTTCCCCATCATAAACTCTTTCTAGCTTAATGGCTTCGAAGTCGCATCTAGTTGTACATTGTCCACATCCCACACACATAAATTCGTTCACTTTAGCTGCACCACATCCAAGACAACGCTCTGTTTCTTTTAGCATTTGCTCTTCTGTAAATGTTTGTCTTCCATCTTTAAACTGGGCCATTTTTTCATGTGCTGGTCTTTGGCGTTTCATGTTGTCAAAGCCTTCAAACACAACACTGTCTACATCTAGTGATATGTATGGTTTTTGGAATCGTCCTATAAACATATCTTGTCCCGGCCATACCACGCGGTGCATTGACTCAGCCGCTTCTTTGCCTGCTGCTATGGCATCAATAGCAAATGATGGACCACTATAGCAATCTCCTCCTGTGAAGATGTCTTTTTCTGCAGTTTGATATGTGAAATGATGCGCTTTAACAGTTCCATTCTTGTTAAATTCAACAGCTGTATCTTGAAGCATGTTTTCTGTCTCTACACTTTGTCCAATAGAGATAATAACATTTTTGCAAGGAACTGTAATTAAATCTTTTTCATCATACTTAGGGTTGAAAGCACCATTTTCATCAAACACTGATAAACATTTTTTGAAAACTACACCACTTACTTTGCCTTTTTCTGTTAGTATTTCAACAGGTCCGTAGCTATTATTAATACTAATATTTTCCTCTAGTGCCTCATCTATTTCTTCTTCTATTGCAGGCATCTCTTCCCTGGACTCTAGGCAATACATGCTAACTGAATCTTCATTGATTCTCACAGCGTTTCTGGCAACATCAATTGCAACATTTCCGCCTCCGATTACTATTGTGTCTCCTTTTAGGCTTTTTAGATTTCCAAGATTAACTTCTTTTACGAAATCCACACCATAGTATACGCCTTTTGCCTCTTCTCCATTAAGGTTTAGTTTCCTAGTTCCACATGCACCTATTGCTAGATAGAAAGCTTCATATCCATCTTTTCTAAGGCTAGTAACGGTCATATCTTTGCCTAGTTTATGATTTGTTTTAAACTCAACACCCATTTCTCTTAGGATATCAATTTCTGCATTTATTACATCTTTTTCAAGTCTAAAGGTTGGGATTCCCAAAGTTAGCATTCCACCTAGGACACTTTCTTTTTCAAATACAGTTACGGAATAACCTTTTTCTGCCAGATAATATGCACAAGAAAGTCCTGCTGGCCCTGAACCTATTACTGCCATTTTCTTAACTGCATATTCCGGGTTCTTGATTCTAGGAATATATCTTTCTTCACTGTTTAATTCACGATCGGCAATAAATTTCTTTATTTCATCAATTGCCAATGGTTCATCAAATCCATTTCTCGTACATGCAGCTTCACAATTATGTGGGCAAATTCTTCCACATACCGCAGGTAACGGATTATGCTTCTTAATTAATTTTAATGCTTCTGCATAATTTTTTTGGCTAGCATGCCTAATATATCCTTGTACTCCTATATGTGCAGGGCATTCAACCTTACATGGAGATGTTCCTTCAGGAACTGTAGTCTCTTTAGTTGTTCTAAATTCAAAGTTGAAATCTTTTTCCGTAAATTCATATGTTCTTGGTGTTTTTTCTTCTTTAAATTCTTTAATTTCGTTAGTTGAGCAAATTTTTTGCCCTAGTCTAACTGCATTAATTGGGCAATTTTCCGTACATTGACCACAGGCCACACATTTTTCTTCATCCACCTTTGCCACATAGTTACTTCTACACATATCTACATTCTTAAGTAGATTAGAACTTCTTATAGCAAAACATGAACAACCGCAACAGTTACAAATAGCATGGGTATGCCCCACTCCCTCCATGTTTGGAATATTGTGCATTAATCCATTTTTTTCAGCCTTATCCAATATTTCATAAACTTCTTCTTTGGTAACTTGGCGACCTCTTCCTGTTGTAATATAGTACTCTGCAGCCCTACCTAATTGGATACACATATCTTCTTTTAGGTGCCCACAACCTTCACCCATTACTTCCCTAGAAGTTCTACAACTACATGGAGATACAGAGAACATTTTTTCATCTTCTATGTAATGGCTTATTTGTTCATATGATTTTGCTTGGGTGTTTCCATCAATTGCTGACTGAATAGGAATAACTCTCATCAGTCCAATTCCTACTGGGAATTTCCCAACACTCATTGGTCCTGCCACTCTTCCATATTCTTCAAAACACACTGCAATTTCAGGGTGTTTCTTTACATTTTCCACATTGTTTACCATCTGTTCCATAATTCCAGGAACATATGGTTCAAAGTAGAATTTTTCAATTCCTGATTTGCCTAAGCTTAAGGCATCTGTCCCATCTTCATTATACCAAGCTCTAAAGCACACTCCCACATCAGCTAATCTCAATAATGTTTTATGCACAAGTTCTACATCTTTGCCACAGTTTGCTGCAACCTCCTCTTTTGTTAATGGAAATCTTCTTCTCATGCCCATGGCTATTTCTGCATCTTCATTACTCATTGAAGTTGCTAAAATTCTGTAACGACAGTCATCATAACTCCATGCTCTTTTTGAACCTGGTTTAATGGCACTTACTAGTAATGAAAACTCTAATACTTTTTCTTTCTTTTCCATTTTTTTGCCTCCTTGCAAATTTAATAAGCAACTACTTCTTTTATGTTAAACTCTTTCCCTTGAATATACTCACTTTGTTCGTGACCACAATAAACACAAACTCCATCTCCTTGAATTAAGTTATATTCGTTTTTGCATTCCTTGCATCTGACGATACCCTCAACTGTCTCGATTACTAATTCTGTTTCTTTGAAAATGGTTCCATCTATGGCAGCTGGCCAACATTCCTCTAGGTATTCGGGCACTACTGATGATAGTTCACCTACTTCTAAGACTACTGCTTCTATTCCTTCTAGACTTTCTTCTTCAACAATCTGTTCTAATCTTTTCTCTATTTCAAATAAAATTCCTAGTTCATGCATATGTTCACCTTACCCATTATTCCATTGGTTGGTTTCTTGCAACAACCATTCTACAAATTCTTCAACGCCTTCTCCTGTTCTAGCACTTATTGGAATTATCTTTATATTTGGATTAAGTTTAACTGCTCTTTCTTTAACTGCTTCTAAGTCAAAGTCGAAATAGTCCAAGCAATCAATTTTATTAATCAATAAACAATCACAAATACTGAACATGAGGGGATATTTCAGTGGCTTGTCATCTCCTTCTGGAACACTTAAAATCATGCAATTTTTTACAGCCCCAGTATCAAATTCTGCAGGGCAGACAAGATTTCCCACATTCTCCAAAATACAAAGGTCCATATCATCTATGCCAATGGAATCCAAACCCTTCCTGGTCATGCCTGCGTCTAAGTGGCACATACCTCCTGTATGCAACTGAATAGCCTTAACTCCAATATTTGAAATGGTTTCTGCATCCACATCACTATCAATGTCGGCTTCCATTACACACACCTTTAGTTTGTCTTTTACTCGATTTAAGGTATTTACCAATGTAGTTGTTTTTCCGCTACCTGGGCTACTCATTAAATTAAGCAAAAAGGTCTTTTCTTTTTTTAAGTATTCTCTGAGCTGTTCAGCTTCTTTGTCATTATTTGCATAGACACTCTCTTTTACTTGAATAACTTTGTAATCTTTCACACTTGCACCCCCTTATACTTTCATAGGCCTTTCATATCATGCAGAAAGACTTAACATTCAAACCAGCTTTATTATAACTTGATATCTTTTGAGTTCATAGCCAAAGCCTTAAAACAACATAAGAGTAATTAGTTTATGATTTAGCTTTATGCTCTGGCCTTTTTCTCCTTTCTATACACTTTCCTACAGGCTATTCTTTTCTAGATAGTAAGGAATAGAACTAACAAAAAAATCTATAAAGTTATCAATGGCTTTTTCCTCATCTTCTGGCAGACAGCCTAGGGATTGCTGAATTGCAAACCCATCAATAGCCGCAATCAGTATAGACGCCATAATTTTTTTCTTAGAGCTTTCTTCAATCTGAAAGGCTTTTGAAAATAGGTTTGCAGTCCTTTCTATAGAACCTTCATAGTCAACTTTGTATTTCTGCCTATTGTTGTCGCTTTTCATAATCACATCTACAAGCAAAACCAAATTCAACTTTTGTTGTTCTTTGTCGCTAAGCCTACTATGAACTTTAAATATTATTCTTTGAAGAAGTTGTTCTTTAACCACTTCTTCTGATGAATCCTTTACTTGATCTTCTAGTTCATTTGTAAATCTAAAAGATTTAGTTATCACATCAAAAATTATTTCATCTTTGTTTTTGTAATGATGGTACAGGGCTCCAGTTGTAAGTCCTGCCTTTGACGCTATTTTTCTAACAGTAATTTGCTCCATTGGTTTTTCTTTTAAAATCTCAACAGCTGCATTTATTATCCTTTGTTTTTTTTGATTGAATTCTGCCATCAACTTTCCTCTTTCATATGCTAATCTAGTATCTAATACCATTTTAATTATATTCATATTACCATATTTAGAGTTGTTTTTTTATTTTAATTTCCCAAAGCTCTTATTTCTTTATATTCTCTATGATCAGTATATAGCTCTCCCTTATATGGATTTCTCTTGGTTTTCTTGATCTTGTATCCCATATAAACTATAACCGCAATATTAGAAACAAGTGCAAACCCAGATACTATCATGTATATGGTTTCATTATATGTAGATTCAACTACATATTTACCCTCATCTTGGAAAGATGGGAATGTTTGGGCAAACATACACCAAATGGCAAGTGTTTGGGCACGATGTTGCAACCAAGCACCTTTTCCAACTGTGAAAGCACAAAGGGTTGGCGCAATTAGAAGAGCTAATCCTGCATACCAAGAATGTGTCGGAATGCAGTTATATGTGTATGCAAAATTCCAAATATCATAAGCTACTATCCAGAACCAAAGCATATCTGGCCAAAGCATATCTTTGCTTCCATCTTTTTTAGTTTTGTTTCTAATTACAATTCCAAACCATCCAGTAATCGCTACAATGTTTAGTATTCCTGCAATTCCATTCATATAGTTCCAAGGCCCACCAAAGACTCCAACAACTTCTCCCTCTATAGGACCTGAATGTGACATCCAATATGCTGCTCCCACTTCAAAGTCTCTAATTACAGCTTCTAAAATATTTATTGCCAATATTAGAGGAGGGAAGCAAAGAGCAATCTTTTTATCTGCCAATCTCCAAATAACTTCTCCTGTATTTTTGTCTCTCTTTTCCAAGTGACGAATAAGCCAAAATCCTATACAACCAGCAGTTGAAGAATATACCTTTGCCAAATGGAACCAATCTGTGTAAGTAACATCACTTAAAACTGTAAACCACATAACAGATAAAATAATTGGTAAAATTACAAATGAGAAAAATCCCATTAACTTTGAGCGTCTTGCCGCCTCATTAAACAAGAAAAGAGATGCCAAAACAAGTAGCCACATCCCCCAAGCAGAAACAAGGGTTGCCCCCTCTGCATAATTAAAAGTAAACATTTAATACCTCCAAAATTAAATTAACTATAACTTTTTCCACTAGATACTTAAGTCCTCATTTCAAAAGTCAAAATATTTAGCCAACATAACAAATGTTATGTTTTACTAGAATTTACCACATAACAAATGTTATGTCAAGAAATTTTCGCATAAAAATAAACCCTTTCTGAAAGAGTTTATTTCGTTGCTATTTATTGCATATTTCATTGCTGTTTGAAGATTTGATACTATAACTTTTACTGGGCCTATATGCCTTCTCATACTCATCCTAATTAGAGTATCATCTCATTTAACGCTTATATATTATTCTCTACATTTCATCCATCATATCGTCTTTTAGAAGTCTATTTACCATATTTTCATTTCCCATAAGCCATAGTATATCACCTTCTTCCAAAACCGTATTTATGCTTGGAATTAAAATAGGCAATGTTCCACCTTTCTCTATCCCTACAACAGACCCATGGTATCTCTTTTTTATCCCTGAATTTTTTATGGATTTTTTAATGAAGGGAACATCTGAGTAAATATAAATTGCAACGCAAACCACTTGGTCCTTGGAAGGTATTTTATCAAAGATTTCTTGATACATATATTCTTTAATAGTAATAGGCTTGTCATATTCCATCTCTATATGAGTAGACTTTTCCACAACCATTATAGATGCCTCCAGAGTTGATTCTTTGCTTGCAATATGAACTATGTCGCCTGCCATAAGCTTTTCATTTCTATCGGGGATTCCAATATGCTTATCCCCTCTAATAATTTTGACAGGGAAAATATCAAAAAACTTCTTGTCAAAGATAGTGGTAAAATCCATCTCCTTTGAATTGTCATCAGATATTTTAAAGGCTGTTACATGAAGTTTTTCATCTATCCACACTTTACCCTTATTATCTTTGTGATCTGCCTTCCATTTGGCAAGGACCCTTTCATTGAAATTAGAGATAAATCTAGCTTCCATTTTTATAGTTCTGCCCCTCAAGAAATCAGATCTAATAGTAAATATAATTATGATAGCGGCAATAGGCACTATAATAAGCAAGGAAATAGAAAGCAAAGAGTTAAATATTGCAGACACAAGCAATATGGCTATAATAATGCGAATAGCCCTAAGAGCCACAATAGGCAGACGGTTATACTTGTTTTTTATCCATAGCTTAGTCAAGAAAGAACTTCTCTTTTTTCCCATAATTCCAATAACAGGTATGATAAACAGCAATATGCCTATGCCAATAATTATTCTAATATAGTAATCTGAGTTATGGGAATCTAAATAAGGAGCAACCCTTGTGTCTATCAAATAATATGTAGTAAACAGGGTAATTATAACCACTCCCGTTCTAAACAGGTAAAGTCTAATAAATCCTTTCCAATCCGGGTCAATGTTAGAAGTGTCTTTCTTCTCTGTTGTAAAGTCTTTCAAAAATGATACGGTTTTTTCAGGAAGCACCTTAGAAATTTTTCCATAGACTCTTTCAGAGTTTTTCATAAATATTGGGGTTGTGAAGATAGTTATTACAGAAACACAGACAATAATAGGATAGAGTTCCTCCGAAATAACACCTAACCCTGCACCCATTGTAGCTATGACAAAAGAGAACTCCCCAATTTGCACCATGGAAAACCCACCTCGAATTGCTGTATGTAAACCTCTGCCTGATAACAATATTCCCATAGTAGAAAAAACCAGTTGTCCTATAATAACTGTAGTCACTATTGCAATTATTTGCCATAGGTATTCTCGCAGTATTAGAGGATCAATTAACATTCCTACGGACACAAAGAAAATAGCCACAAACAAATCTCGAATTGGCGAAAACAATTTATTAATTCTATCTGCCAAAAGAGTTCCTCCTAAGATAGAGCCTCCAATAAAGGCTCCTAGGGCAACTGAATATCCTATGAAATTAGCGACCATTACCATTCCAAAACATATTCCCAATGACACCATAAGCAATACTTCGTCATTCATGAAACGCTTAGTCTTGTTCAAAAGTGTTGGAATAACATAAATACCAACCAAAAGCCATATGGCAAGCATAGCTAAAAGAATCGCAATTTCTGAAGCCAGCTCTATTCCCGATATGTTTTGTCCTAGGGAAATTGCAGATAATACTATCATCATAAAAATAGCTATAATGTCTTCTACAATCATAGTTCCCATGATTGATGATGCGAATTTTTGATTTTTAAGATTATATTCATCATAGGACTTCATAATAACCATGGTGGAAGAAATAGACATCATACATCCCAAAAATATACTGTCCATTGTTCCAAAGCCTAAAAGCTGTCCAAGGAAAAACCCAATCAATGTCATAGCTGTCATAACTGTAGTTGCAGTTACAAAAGCACTGGTGCCTACATCGGCAATTTTTTTGAAAGAAAATTTAAGTCCAATGGCAAACATGAGAAA
>CAYJJM010000057.1:0-4928 GCA_964370515.1 uncultured Oscillospiraceae bacterium
TAGGCTCAATATATACACCATCATTTCCAATTGTAGAATATGCACCGGTCATTTCCAGAGGTGATATTCCTCTGGTCATTCCTCCCAAAGCTAGGGCTGAAGCGTTTAAGTCATTCACTTCGTCTATTGTGGTAACACCCATCTTCTTGAGGTTTTCCATAATTGTGTTTGGTGTTACATGGTTATATATTCGAACGGAAGCTGCATTTGAAGACATTGCCAAAGCCGATCTCATTGTCATCTCTCCTCTGTAACCAGAATATGAGTTTTTAGGCCAATCTTGGCCATTCACCTTTATTGGTTGGTCGTTAATATAGGATGCAGCAGTCCAATACTCCCCAAAAAATTGTGGATAATCTTTCTCGTCATAAGCAGCAAAGGTCATTGGTGAACCGCTTTCGACAGCGTTAGCACCCAGTTGTAAAGCCCCGGCATAAGGCCCTATAGATTTGATACTAGATCCAGGCTGTCTAGGGTTGATGGCTCTATTGTAAAGCAAACTTCCTGTTATTCCTCGGCCTCCTACCATTGCTTTTATTTGTCCTGTTTTATAATCGGATATAACTATGGCAGCCTGTGGTTGAATAACTTCTTGTTGCAAAAAGAAGTTTCCACGAACCACACTAAGATTGCTCCCAGAAGGTACAAAGAAATCAGGGTAGTCAGCAAAGAATGATGAGTCTATAACTAAATTTCCGTCAGCATCAAGAGTTTTATATTCTTGAGGAATCAATATATAGCCTGTTTCAATAGTGTGAAGGTCGCCATCCCTCATTACATACATAGGCTTAAACTCCACACTATAGTCTAATGCACCATTTACAGTGGTCTCGTAGAACTTTAGCCGTTTTTCTTTATACACAGTCATGCTACCATCTTCGTTAAGTGCATACTCGCTACTAGTGAGAGTAAAAGTGTCATTGCTAACATACTGAGAAAGAGGTGTCAAAATTACATTTCCATAATCATCTAATATGTTGTCATTTGAATCATAGCTTATGCTTCTGAGAGAAGGGTAATTGCCATCTTCTTCAAATTCAGCTAACGCCGCACTTTGAGCTTGACGACTCATTGTGGTGTATATATGAAGACCTCCACCATATATCATTTCTTGAACGGATTCTTCCTCATATCCTGCTGCAATTAGGTCGTCAGTAACCTCTGCAATTACATAATCGCCAAAATATGAGGTTAAAGTAGTTCTGGCTGATGTAACAGGTTTTATTTTGGTTCTAAGATCAATGGCCAATGTGGCGTCTAGGGTCTCTTTGTCAATATAGCCTTGATCGTGCATATTGCTTAAAACTAGGTTTCTTCTATCTAAACTAGCATCACCGTTATACAAGAAAACGGAGTTGGCACTTTCGTCCAAAATTTTACCAGGCTCTAAACTTGAATCAACATTTCTTAAATCCACTTGTTGAACCAGTGCATTTGATGTTGGCGATGATGGAATAGCAGCAAGAGAAGCACATTCTAATAAATCTAGTTCTCCAGCAGGCTTGGAATAATATGCTTGTGAGGCAGCCTCAATACCATAAGAGCCATAGCCTAAGAAAACTGTGTTAAGGTAGGCCTCTACAATTTCTTCTTTTGTAAGAGCGGTTTCAATTATAACAGAATAATATGCTTCAGAAATCTTTCTACTGTAAGATCTAACTGTCATTGTTTCTGTCAAATATACATTTCTTGCCAGTTGCTGAGTTAAGGTACTTGTTCCTGCAACATCGCCTCCGCCAAATATACTTTCTAATACGGCGCCGGCTATTCTGACAAAGTTAAAACCACTATGCTCCCAAAAGGTTTTATCCTCAATAGCCACGATTGCGTTTACCATGTTTTCTGGAATATCTTCATATTCAATAATAACCCTGCTTCCTTCGCTAAAAGCAATATTCCCTACAGAACGACCTTCATCATCATAAAGAACAGAACTGGAATTAAGATAGGAATACAAATCATTAGGATCCACTTTAGGCGTCACAGAAATTACGCTGGCAATAAAGAAAAGTCCTCCTCCACCAATTACAAAACAGGCTAATATGAATAATCTTAATAGCCTTTTCTTCTTTGAGATTGGAGGCAAGGAAGGAGTAGTAACCGTATCAAAACCCTCTAGCCCA
Organism: uncultured Oscillospiraceae bacterium; assembly: GCA_964370515.1. GTDB lineage: Bacteria > Bacillota > Clostridia > Peptostreptococcales > Anaerovoracaceae > CAYJHC01. Next base: position 2,124 of record CAYJJM010000057.1, read on the forward strand.
TCTAAATCTGAAAATGTGTTTTTGGAAACAGGCTTGCTGTCCTTGGCTACAGGCTTGCTGCTTTTGATTGCAGGCTTACTGTCTTTAACTACAGGTGCTTTGTCTATGTTGTCTTTGGGCATAGAAGCTTTATATGTAGGAATCTTTTTTTCTACAGCAGGAGTTTCGCCTGAGGCTGCTTTTTTGTTTGCAGCCTCAGAAACCTCTGATTTACTAAAAAACTGAGTCCCTGATTTTGCGTTTTCACTAGAACTCTTGTTTGACTTAGAGGTTCTTGCATTTTTGCTTTCTGTCATACTAGAAGACCCAAAGAGTTCCTCCATTAATTTATCACTTTCTTTATCTTTGTTTTTTTGAGAATTAGATTTTTTTGACTTAGAAGAAGGCTTATTACTTGTTAGTACAGCATCCTTATTATCAAATAATTCAGAAAGAAAATCATCTCCATCTAAAGAAGTGTTTTGTGCTTTTTTTTGATTGGAATTAGAGGGCTTTTTGCCTCTGCTATCTTTTTTTGTTTTGTCATCTAAACTCATATTATTACTCACCTTGTTTTAATTGAAATTTAACAATAATATACCCATTAATTATATCATATTTTAGGGAGGATTGGCAAAAAAGCAAAAAATAAAAATATAATATTTACTAAGCATTTAATTGGTGAAAAAACACCAATTCTAGCAGGTATAAAAATCAATAATACTAAATTTAAACATTTTTTTGTGTTGGTTTTATGCCAAAAATAAAATAATCATATGAATTTTAAAATAGTCACCTTGCTGTCATTTTGAAAAGATAGAATTTAATTATAAACTGAAAAAAGTTTTATAAGTGCACTAATTTAAATCTAAAAGAAGGCCTGTAATAGGAAATGTAATGATTCAATAAAACCAGAATAAAAGATAGAAGGCTAGGGGATTAATTGAAATGTTGAAGGAGGAAATAATGGAAATATTAAAAGTGGAAAATTTATGTAAAACCTATGGTAGCGGAGATGCAGAAGTAAGGGCATTAGATGACATATCATTTAATGTCAAGAAAGGAGAATTTGTTGCAATAGTAGGTGCTAGTGGTTCAGGTAAATCCACATTGCTACACTTAATAGGAGGGGTGGATACACCTACTAGTGGTAAAGTTTATATAGATGATACGGATATATATAAGCTGAATAGAGAAAAACTAGCAATATTTAGAAGGCGTCAAGTAGGTCTTATTTATCAATTCTATAATTTGATACCAATATTAACGGTACAAGAAAATATTACTCTACCACGAGATTTAGATAATACAAGGACACAAAAAGAAAAGGTAGCTGAATTAATTGAATCTTTGGCTTTGACAAAAAGGAAAAATCACCTTCCAAATCAATTGTCTGGTGGAGAACAGCAGAGGGCCTCTATTGGGAGGGCTTTAATTAACAACCCTGCCATAATACTGGCAGATGAGCCTACAGGAAACTTAGATTCTAAAAATAGTGAAGAAATAATTTCTTTGTTAAAACTTTCAAACCAAAAATACAAGCAAACTATAATTATGATAACCCACGATATGGAACTTGCAAAAGCTGCAGATAGAATAATAACTATTGGAGATGGTAAGATTATCAGAGAGGAGAGCCGCAATGAAGGTAATAGATAGGTTGGTAATTAGAAATCTAAAGAAAAATAAAACCAGAACAGTAGTTACGATTATAGGCATAGTGCTTTCTTGTGCTTTAATTGTGGGAACTGCTGGATTAACAACCAGCTTTAGGGCTACTATGATTGAAAGTACAAAGATATCATGGGGAGAAAACCATGCAACCCTGTATGATGTTGCAAAGGAAGATTTAACCTACTTACAAAACCACAAGGAAACAGAGAAATACGCAATGACTGAATCTTTGGGCATAATGAAACTATCAGAAGAATATGAATTCACCTATGGGGAAATAATTGCAGCAGATAAGGAAGCCCTTGAACAATCAAAGCCTGTAATAATTGAAGGCAGAGTGCCTGAGAATAGTAATGAAATAATGGTGACTACCAGTTTTAATAGTTTCTTAGATGAAGATGTAGAAATTGGGGATAGGCTTTCTGTATCAGAGGGAAGACGATATATAATCCAAGATGGAGAAAAAATATATTTGGACCCGCAAAATGAAATACTTGACGGGGAGAAGATAGAAAAAGGCCAGGAAAAAACCTATGAAGTAGTAGGTATTGCGGATAGACCATATTTTGCTGGGTACATAAATATTGCAGAGATGGCAGTAACATATTTGGATGAGGTAAAAGAAAGTGTAGATATTTCATTGCTTTACAAAAATCCTCAAGACTATGAAAAAATTACAGTAGAACTAATGAAACTAGGAAAAGAAACTACAGGGACAGCATATGAAGTGGCTTATAATTCAGAACTTTTAAGGTGGCAGGAACTTCAATTTTCCGATGAAAGTATGGATGTTATAATTCCTTTAGTTGCTCTAATAATCTTGATAATTATGGTAACTTCAATTTTCTGCATAAGAAATTCTTTTGTGATTTCTATTAGTGAAAAAACACGCCAATATGGTATGCTTGCAAGTGTGGGAATGACACCTAAACAAATCAAAAAAAATGTATTAAAAGAAGCATTTTGGCTAGGCCTTGTAGGAATTCCACTAGGAATATTATCTGGTATCATTGCAGTATATGCACTAGTGGCGGTTGTTAATATATTTATTAATGAGCCAAGTATAGTGGAAAATCAATTTAAGTTTATTGGGACATATCTTCGATAGCAGTAGTAATAGGCGGAGTTTTGTCAGCAATTACAATATATTTT
>CAYJJM010000057.1:4938-7645 GCA_964370515.1 uncultured Oscillospiraceae bacterium
ATAGGAAGTGCTAGAAAGGCGAGAAAAATCAATGAAATTGAAGCCATAAAGGGAAGTGAATATATAAAGGTTAAAAAGAGAATAAAGACACCAAAAATAATTGGCAAATTATTTAAAGTAGGTGGTATAATCGCCCACAAAAACATGAAGAGGAATAAAAGTAAATTTAGAACGACCACTGTGGCTATAATCCTTAGTATTGTAACATTTATAGCTATGTCAACTACCATAGACACTGGATTTAGACAGATAGAAGATATGTATGGAGGTGTAGACTTTGATGCAACATTAACTGTGGAAGCAATAAATTCCTCTGCACTGGAAGAAGGGGAAAAATTTTTAGAACAAATTGCACAGTTAAAAGGTGTGACGGAGAGTTCTATCCACAGGGCAGAGAGTGTAGAAATGGAGGGAGATGTTCTTACAGAAACGGGTAAAGGCTACTTAGGCTTTACAATTATAGATGGGGAAACAGGCGAAACAGTTAGACCGGCATATGATGAAGGTAATGGGCCACAAGGACCTGCACCTATTACAATTAAAGCTGTAGGGGAAGAAGAATATCTAAGATATCTAAAGAGATTAGGTCTTGATTATGAAGAGATGAAAGATAAGGGTATACTCTTAGGTAGCAAGGCAAAGGTGTATGGTCAAGATGGGAACTGGGTAACTAGAGAACTCTTCAAAAAAGGAGTAGATGAACTAGACTTAGCCATAGGAAATAGCTACAATGAAGATGGAACTATAAATAATTATGGAGAAAAATTCAAACTTCCTATTGAAAAGGCGGATATAGTTCCCATGGGAGTCAGTGAAAATGAATATTCACCAACAGTAATAGTAAGTGATGCCTTTGCTGATGAATACCTAAATGTTCCTATTCCACAAATTTATATGAAGACAGAAGATGGTGTGGCCTTAGAGGAAGCTATTGAAAAACTAGGCGAAGAAAAGGATGTGGACTTCTACTATATGAATATGGAAGAAATTGAAGAAGTACAGAATAGAATATTTACTCTCTTTGGTATATTTTTCTATGGATTCCTGGCTGTAATAATCTTAATAGGAATAACCAGTGTGGTAAATACAATATCAACAAATATGAGGCTTAGAAGCAGAGAGTTTGCAATATTTAAATCCATAGGAATGACCAAAAGAGAACTTAGGCGGATGGTAAGACTTGAAAACATATTTTATGGGGCCAAATCATTACTAATTGGAATACCCATTGGATGTGCTTTGGCATATGGGATACATTTGACTATGACAAATCCAAATAACTCGGCTATGGAAGACTTAGAATTTGTATTCCCAATAAAGCCTATTTTAATATCAATAGTAGCAGTTGTAATAATAATATCCCTTATTGTAGGGTTGTCATTAAATAAAATAGAAAAACAGAATATAATAGAAAAAATTAGAGATGAAAATATATAACTGTTTGAAAAAGGAAGAGTGTGACCATGCCAGGCACACAAAGAAAAGCAGAAGCAATATGACTTCTGCTTTTCCTATGAAACATGTTATAATCTAGGAAAGGGAAAGAGGCAGATATGGTAGTTAGGAAAAAGATTTTACTGGTGGAAGACAATGAGTCCATAGTAAAAGGGCTAAAATACTTATTAGAAAAAAAATATATCTTAGACATTGCATTTAGTAAGAAAGAAGCAGAAATACTTATATTAAATAAGTATGATATTATTATCTTAGATATAGGCCTTACTGATGGAAGTGGATTTGATATTGGGGAGAAAGTAAAGGATATTCCTATCATATTTTTGACCGCAAACGATATGGAAGAGAGTATTGTAAAAGGCCTTTCTATAGGAGAAGACTATATTGTAAAACCTTTTAAAAACAGTGAACTTATGGCAAGGATAGAAAAGGTTATAAAGAGAAATGAAAAAAACCTTCTCTATTTTGAAGATGTAACAATAGATTTAAACAAAGTGAAAGTTTTTTATTTAGGGGAAGAGTGCGACTTAACACATCTGGAATTTGAAATCACATGCCTTCTCTTTGAAAACCCAGAAAAAGTAATTTCCAGAGAGCAAATTCTATCGGTGATTTGGGATAGTAATAATAAATTTGTAAACGATAATACACTGACCGTGTATATTAAGCGGATAAGAGAAAAGCTAAATAACAGGTACATAAAGACTGTTAAAGGAGTTGGTTATATGGTGACTAAAGATGACAAGTAGCAAAATAATACTTTTATGCCTGGCTCTAGCAGTAGCATCTGTAATTACAACTCTTGTAACTAATTTAAACTATAATAGCTATGTGGAGACAAACAACAGTGCCATGATAAAAATAATAGACGAGGCATTAAAAGGTCAGATAGAAGAGGAAGAGATAATTGAAATTTTAGAGGAAACTGGTGAAGAGGCTCAGGAAACCTTAACAAAGTATGGCTATGACAGCGAGGAACTTTTCTTTGTTGAAGAGAATAAATCCACTTTAAAGAAAAATATAGTAACAAACATTCTTGTTGTGGATGGAGTCATACTTATGATTTTTGGTGTGTTTATTATTTTGGAGAGAAGAAGAATTTGCGAATACGAAAAAATTGTGGAGTATATAAATGAAATAAGTCAGAAAAACTATAAACTAGAAATAGAAACAACCAGAGACGGAGAACTTTCTGGTCTAAAGGTAGAACTTTACAAAGTAACACTAGCTTTAAGAGAACAGGCAGAAACTT
>CAYJJM010000057.1:7655-8171 GCA_964370515.1 uncultured Oscillospiraceae bacterium
TGAAAGAAGAAAAAAGATTGTTAAAAGACAACTTGATAGATATATCTCATCAACTAAAAACACCACTAACTTCAATTAATATAATGCTAGACAACATAATAGATGAATCTGAAATGGATAAAGAAGTAAGAAAAGAGTTTCTTGAGGACATTAGGAAAAAGACAGACAAAATTGAATTTTTAATCTATAACTTGCTGAAAATATCCAAATTTGATGCGGGGGTAATCACCTTTAAAAGAAATAAAATTCAAGCAGATAAACTAATTAAAGAGGCTTTAGAAAATGTTGACTATTTGAGAAAAAGCCTTAACATTCAAGTTGAATATGAGGAAAAGGAAAAAATAGTATTTGAAGGTGACTATAATTGGCAACTAGAAGCTATTACCAATATACTGAAAAATGCAATGGAACATTCCCGAAGAGAAGGAAAAGTAGAAATATCAATTCAAGAGAATGCTTTTTATGTTAAAATAGTCATAAGGGATTTTGGAAGGGGAATTTCTAAAGATAAAATAG
>CAYJJM010000058.1:0-796 GCA_964370515.1 uncultured Oscillospiraceae bacterium
AAAATTTGCAAAGGCAAAATCTGCTATAGTTATTGACTATATGGGAATTAATGTTGCCGAAGCAGATGCTTTAAGAAGTAAATTAAGAGAAGCCAATGTTGATTACACAATATACAAAAATACATTGGTAAAAAGAGCTATTGCAGGCACAGATTATGAAAATCTATCAGAAGTTTTGGAAGGTCCAAGTGCTTTTGCTATAAGTTACGACGATGAGACTACTCCTGCAAGAGTAATAAACGAAGTTATCAAAAGCATCAAAAAAATGTCTTTCAAAGCTGGAGTTGTAGAAGGAAGAGTTTGTTCAGCAGAAGAAGTTGAAAAACTTGCTAACATTCCTTCAAGAGATGTACTTATTGCTAAATTTATGGGAAGTGTTCAGGCACCTGTATCTAAAGCTGTTAGAACATTCAAAGCTATTGCAGACGAAAAGGCAAAAGCATAGTTAATTAAATTATAAAACTGAAACAAAATTTAGATTTTAAATTAAATAGAAATTTAGAAAAGGAGAAATAAAAATGGATAAAACTCAAATAATAGAAGCGCTAAAGAGCATGACAGTTGTAGAACTAAATGAATTAGTAGAAGCATGTGAAGAAGAATTTGGAGTATCAGCAGCAGCTCCTGTAGCAGTTGCAGGTGGTGCAGCAGCAGGCGGTGCAGCAGAAGAAGAAAAAACTGATTTCACAGTAGTTTTAACAGGCCCTGGAGCAGAAAAAATCAAAGTTATCAAGGTAGTAAGAGAACTTACTGGTCTTGGACTAAAAGAAGCGAAAGAATTAGTTGATAGTGCTCC
>CAYJJM010000058.1:806-2975 GCA_964370515.1 uncultured Oscillospiraceae bacterium
AAGAAGGAATCGAAAAAGCTGAAGCAGAAGCTATCAAGGCACAACTTGAAGAAGCTGGCGCATCTGTAGAACTTAAGTAGTTTGTCAAAAGTCTCTCTATCTCAAATGTTGGATAGAGAAAAAACGAAAAATGCAAAAGGAACTTTAATCTTAGATTAAGGTTCCTTTTTTATGGGCACTTCGTATAGTATATTATCTTAACCCTATGGGGGGCTTGAGGAAGTCATCATAAAAATATAGAATACTTTAGTATGGAAAAGCGAAAATAAAGAAAAGAAAAAAAGGATTTCAAAAAAAGAAAAATGAGAAAAGAAAAATAAGGAACGTGCAGATAGTAATTGACGCCAAAAATACAAAGAAAGAATAAAAGAAGAAAGGTGAAAATAAGATATGAGATGGCTAGGAAAATTAGCAGTTGTAGTACTATTGAGTATAGGAATGGTGTTTGCAGTAGGGTGCAGTGGAAATGATAGGGCAGAAGGAAGAATAGTAGTAGATGGACTAGGAAGAGAAGTCATTGTTCCGGAGACCATAGAAACTATAGTAGCAACAGGAAGCAGCCCTAGAATGATTGCTTACATGGGATTATCAGATAAGGTGGTAGGAGCATCTGGAATGGACTGGGAATCTGTGACCCCAATGACCGCATATGCTTATGTTAATAAAGAAAAATGGGAGGATCTTCCTGTAGTTGGAAGCGATGCCTTTGGTAACACAGACTATTATCCAGAAGTTATGATAGAGGCTGGACCAGATGTGATTTTTACAACATGGTCTGAAGATATAGCAAATGACATAGAAAATAAAACTGGCATACCTGTCGTTGTCCTTCCAGAAGGAACTTTGTTTGGTGAAGACTATAATCAGGCACTTAGAATAATTGGTGAAACCACTGGAGAAGAAGCTAGAGCAGAAGAGGTTATAGGCTATATAGATGATGTTTTAGCGGATTTGGATAATAGAACTAAAAATATAGATGAAAGCGATAGACCTACTGTAATTTCTGCTGCAGCTACATATAATGGGGCAAAAGGGATAGATGGGATTAGACCCAACGACCCACTGCTGAAAGCATTAAATGCAAACAATCCTGCCGAGGATGAGGATTATGGAACAGTTCTAGGAATACAAGTTGACAAAGAACAAATTCTTCTTTGGGATCCAGATTATATTTTTTGTGACTTTACTGGTGTACCTATTGTAAAGGAAGATTTTAGAGAAAATCCAAGCTACTATGAGGAACTGAAGGCATACAAAGAAGGTAATATTTATCAGCACCCTAGCTCAACAAGCTATTTTACAAATGTTGAACTTCCCCTTGCAACAGGATATTTTATAGGCAAAACCCTTTATCCATCAGAGTTTGCAGATGTAAATATTGATGACAAGGTAGATGAAATTATAGAATTTATGCTAGGAGAAGAAAACTACTCACAAGATATAAAAGACTATGGTGGATACTACCAAAAGCTAAGACTATAGTTATAAAAGGAGTGATCGGTGGAAATAAACAAAAAAGAAAATATTCTTGTAGAGTATGAAAGACAAGTAAATAAAAAAAGGCGAATACTTTTTGGCGGAATGATAATTTTAATTGTCATCAGTATAGGTGCTATTAGCCTTGGGCCGATAAACCTTTCGGTTGTTGAAATTTTTCAAGGAATAATAGGTAGTGGAGAAAGCACTACAGCAACTGTGATTTTTAATATTAGATTGCCTAGAATAATCACTGCCTTGGTTGTAGGTGCTTCTTTGGGACTCTCTGGAGTGATTATGCAATGTGTCCTTAATAACCCTCTTGCATCAGCTTCAACATTAGGTGTTTCTCAAGGGGCTGCCTTTGGAGCAGCCATAGGAATAATAATATTTGGAGGTGGAACATTTATAGATGCTTCTACTGTAACTCCTGTGGAAATAACAAATCCATACATAGTTACAATATGCGCCTTTTTCTTTGCCTTAATATCTACAGGAATTATTATAGGAATTTCAAGATTAAGGCAGTCTATAGGCTCTGCTGGTCTAATACTTGCTGGTGTAGCGGTAAGCTCTCTTTTTACAGGAGGAAGTGCCCTTATACAATATTTTGCAGATGACTCCAAGATAAGCACTTTGGTGTTTTGGACTTTTGGGAACCTAAGAAATGCTTCTTGGGGAGAAATACTTATT
>CAYJJM010000058.1:2985-8159 GCA_964370515.1 uncultured Oscillospiraceae bacterium
ATAAATAAATGGAACTACAACACTATGAGTGGAGGTTTAGATGTGGCTCAAAGCCTAGGTGTTGACACCAAGAAAACAATGCTATTAGGCATGTTCATTTCCTCTCTAGTTGCTGCTGTTGCAGTTTCATTTGTGGGAATTATAAGTTTCATTGGTCTAGTTGCCCCTCATATAACGAGAAAAATAATAGGAGATGATTATAGGTTCTTAATACCTGGAACAGCAATTGTTGGGGGATTAGTTTTGCTCTTGGCTGATACTCTTGGAAGAATGATAATTTCACCTGTAGTATTGCCTGTAGGTGCTATAACCTCCTTCTTGGGAGCACCTTTATTCATTTGGCTACTTATGAGGGAGGGCAAAAGATTATGATTACAGTGAAAAATTTGAATTTTGCCTTTGGAAACAAAGAAAAAGATATATTGAAAAATATAAACATGGATATAAGTAGAGGAAAAGTAAAAGCTATCCTAGGGAATAATGGAGTAGGTAAAAGCACATTGATAAAATGCATTGTAGGCATTTACAAAGAAAGTCGGGGAGAAATTTTTATTGAAGAAGAAGCAAAAGAAAATCTTTCAAAGGGAGAAATTGCTAAAAAAATAGCATATATTTCCCAAAGAGAAATGCCTACCCACAAACTTGTTTTTGATATGGTTCTTATGGGGAGAAAACCTCATATTAACTGGGATATAAAAAAAGAAGACAAAGAAATGGTAATGGAAGTTTTAGAGCAACTAAAGCTCACTTCATTGGCTATGAAATATAGTGACCAAATTTCAGGAGGAGAATTTCAAAAGGTTTTATTGGCAAGGGCTTTGGTGCAAACTCCCCAATTTTTACTACTTGATGAGCCTACCAATAATTTGGATTTAAAAAATCAAAGGGAAATATTGGAACTAATTAAAAAAATAGCTGTAGAACAGAATATAGGAGTAGCAATGGTTCTTCATGACTTAAATTTGGCAATAAGATACTGTGACCAGTTCTTGTTTATGAAGGATGGGAGAAGTCATACTCAAGGAGGAAAAGAAATATTTGTGGCAAAGACCATAAAAGAAATATATAATATAGATGTGGAAGTAATAGAACATCAAGGGAAGCCTATCGTAGTATCAACATAAATATGCATTTGGTGAAGCCTATGGTAGCATCAAAATAAATATACATTTGGTGAAGCCTATGGTAGTATCCACATAAATAAACATTCAAGAGAAACAATTTAAATATGGATAAAACAAAACTCGCAAATAAAGTAAAGGCTCAAATGGATAAAACAAAACTAGCAAATAAAAAAAGGTTCAAAATGATTTAGGAGGAATAATTTAAATATGGATAAAGAGAAACAGGAAAAATTATGGGAAAAAGTATTAGATTTTCATGGACATAGTTGTGGCGGACTAGCCATAGGATATAAGGCGGCATTGTATGCTACTGAATTATTGGATTTGAATTTTTCGGAAGATGAACAGGTGGTTTGTATAGCAGAAAATGATGCTTGTGGCATAGATGCGATTCAAGTGATAATGGGATGTAGCATTGGCAAAGGCAACTTGCTTTTTCATGTAACTGGAAAGCAGGCCTTTAATTTTTACCATAGAAAAACAGGCAAGGCAATCAGAATTGTTCTTAAAGAAAGACCAAAGAGCCAAAGCAAAGAAGAAGCCCAGAGGTATCTTTTGGAAAAAGAACCTAAGGAATTATTTGAGATAAAAGAAGTAAAAATAAAACTACCAGAAAGGGCGCAAATTTTTGACTCATACAAGTGTGATAAGTGCGGAGAAATGACAGGGGCAAATTGGATAAGGCTTCAAGGAGAAAAGAAATATTGCACAGACTGTTATGTGGAATATGATAGATTTAAGGTTTAGGGTAAAGAAGCGAGAATATGAAAAAGGCAAAAAAAATACTACTAGAAATAACCATGACGGTGTTAATGATAATCCTGATGAAAACCACTTTTTCAGAACTTTTCCTCCATGAAGTGCTGGGCATTGGTCTTATCGGGCGTTTTCTTTTGCATATAGGGGGGAATAATAAATGGACAACTGGGGTTTTCACTGCCATGAAAAGGGGGAGGGTTAATTGCAGGGCAAAGGTTAAATTTTTCCTTAACATATTATTACTTATATTTACAATTATAATTGGCATAAGTAGTATTTTGATTTCCAAAGAGATTATATTAATAGATATTAGGGCAGATTATAATTTTTGGAAAGAAATTCATATATTTTCTGCACATGTTCTATTTATATTAATTTCAATTCACATAGGATTACATTTTAAAATCATAAAGACAATGATTAAAAAAATTGTTCCGCTAAATCTTACTCCGATTTTGAGAAGAATCTTTGCGACTTTTATTTTGATTATATTTATATTTCTCGGAATTAAGGGGATTACTAATCAAGGGATACAATCTGACTTTATTTTAGATCTTGAAGAAGAAAATAGGAATCAAGAGGAAGGGAAAGACGGCAAAAACTATTCTAATCATGACCTAGAAGACCCAGAAAGAAATGGGTATAGGTTGGCAACAGTGGAGGAACTCCCGTCCTACATTGACCCTTTAGAAAAGACCCCTAGCCTTCACGAATTTCTAGGAAGGTTTGTGTGTACAGAATGTAGCATCTTGTGCCCTCTGACAGAGCTTCAATGTATTTTGGGAGAGGCGCCCCTAGAGAGGGCAGTAGAGGAGTATAACCAAACCTATGAAGTCTCAAAGACCGTAGGGGATGTTGGGGGAAACAGATTTGAATATTTAGGGATTATGGGCATAACAATAGCAGGAGTAAGCTATGCTATCAGTGGAATAAATTATAGGAAAGGGAAAAGAAAGTCAGTGAATACAGACTAGCAAAACTAAACTTGTGAAAATAAATTTGATGAAAAGAAGTCAAGTGAAAACAATTTTGAACAAAAAGGCAGATAAACACAGAAAAGAAGAACAAAAGATAAATATATGCTGAAAAAGGATGGGAAATAGACTATACTAATAGGGTAGGTATAAAAAGGAGAAGCTAAGAGGAATGAAAAAAGAAAAATCAGATTTTGCAACAGAAACAAAAGAAAAAATTGCAAAAAAAACATTAAGTTGCAAAAAAACCATCAAATCATATTTAAAAAGAACAAAAAAATCCATTTATAATTTGCCCAAGAATCTAAAAAAATTCATGCACACAAGTCCTCAAAGAATTAAGAAAAATTTAAAATGGTCAATTAAAAACTTGAAGATAATAAAAAAAGAAGACCCCAAACTTACAGGTGTTATTTTGGCTATGGCTTTAACCACCCTTACCATTATAGCTATGACTGTAATGATAAGCATAAACAACGGTGGATTTTCTATCTTTATAGACCTTGATAAAGAAATGAAATCTTCCAATGAAGAAAGCAAATATGTAGGAGATTTATTTGGGGAAGATAAGGCTGTAGTGTACTATCCTCAGCTAGAAGGCATGTCCGGAACAAACTTTAGGCTAGCTGCAAGCAAGATACTTTTTAATATAGATGATTATCAAGGACAGATTAAAGTTGACTATGAACTTACAAACTATAATGATAAGTATATAGGGGTGGAATACAAAGATGTAGAAGGAGATAACACATTTTTTTATACAGTTGATGGAAAAAAAGTTTCAAACAAAGTGTTTGATGATTTTTTGAGGCAACAAATCATAATGGAAACAAGGGCTTATGCCAAGCAAAATGAAGAATTCAAAGACTATGCCCATACTATAGAATTTGCAACGGTGACGGCCAATGAAGAAATACCATATAGATTTACCATAACAGGAAATAATATTAACATTATTTATGATGATTTTTACAAAGGGGAAAGACTTCAGTTTTCTATGGAACTAAATGAGGTGAGTGATCATATTGATCTAGACTTGGGGGTAGAACAAGTAAATCCAGCTATGAAAGCCAAATCCCCTGCTAGATATGTAGATCCAAATAGACCTATGGTTGCGTTAACTTTTGACGATGGACCTTTTGAGCCAAATACTAGAATGATTATGGAAGCCCTATACGAAGTGGACGGAGCAGCAACATTTTATATGTTAGGTCAAAGGGTTTCAATAGAAAGTGAACATGATGTCATCATTGATCTAGTGAATTATGGAAATGAAATTGGTGGACATAGTATGACCCATGATTATCTTCCCGAATTAACCAAAACCAAATACTCTGAAGAGGCGAGAGAAGCTCAGGCGAAAAAACTAAATTGGGAATTATATGGAGTTCAAGATGCGGTGAAAGAAATCACAGGTGGTTATGTTGCGGAAACATACAGGCCGCCATATGGTGGGATAAATAGCAAAGTTTTAATAGCAGGTGAGTTTCCCTTCATCTTTTGGACTGTAGATACCCTAGATTGGAAAACAAGAGATAGTACAAAAATTTACAATTATGTTATGAAAACTGTAAAAGATGGAGATATAGTACTTCTCCATGACTTGCATAAAGAAACAGCGGTAGCATCAGAAGACTTTATCAGAGACCTTAAAGAAAAAGGATTTCAACTGGTTACGGTAAGCGAGTTAATGGAAGCAAAAGGGGTAACGATGCAAGACCACAAAATATATGGTTGGTAAAAACAAATCTAACACCTTAACTTTAATATCTAGTAAAACTCCCTACCCTACTGTAGAAATGAGAGGTAGGGAAAATCTCAACAAAATCTGCACAAATATACCAAAGCAGGAAAAAAAGATAGACAAAATTTACCAATTTTAAGAAAAAGGGAAAAAATGTAAAAAAAATATGGTATAATTAAGTTTAATGTAGTTTTGTTTGAAAAAAATCATAAAATTGCCAGTATGCATTTGATTGATTGAAATAGGAGTTTAAGTAGATGAAAAGAATAACCTCTAGAGTGGATGTACAAGTTTCCATTATGACCACACTTATTGTGCTTGTGGCCTCAATGGCTATAGGAATTTATAGTTATGTAGTCACATATGAATCAGCTCTCAATTCATTAGAAATGAGAACTTTTGCTCTGTATGATGAAATTGAAGCAGAACTTGATATGTCAACTTTTAATGATATGAATACAAAAGCAGATATTACCAAAGAATCTTATATAGACTCAAAAAAATACTTGAATGACTTAAGGGAAAGTGCGGGAGTGCTATACCTTTATACAGCAAAAGAAAATGACAAGGGTG
>CAYJJM010000059.1:0-1436 GCA_964370515.1 uncultured Oscillospiraceae bacterium
TCTTTCTGCAATTTCATTTAAGGTCAGTTTTCTATCATAATTTTCGTACATATATGCTGTAATTCTCGCAAGTCTTTCTGAAAGAATTTTATTCTCTTTTTTTCCTCTGTTATTCACAAATTTTCCATCTTCCAATAAAAAATTCTGGAAGTCTGATAGCATAAGAGAGATTAAATTATGTCCTTTTTCAATAATACGGTGCTCATAGTCGTACCCTTTTTGAATTTTTTCCAACATAATATTTGATATAATGGTTCGTAGCATTTCCAATTGCTCTTCTTCCATATCTTCGCTATCCACTCCAGAAACAAAAAAGTTATTTTCTAGTCTGTTTTCATAGTATTTGTTATAGTAATTGAAGTCTAGATGAAGAACCATAACTAAATTCTTCTCTTCTCCTACAGCTTCAAAGCTATGCATTTCTCGCTCATTAAAAAAATAAACATCTCCTTCTTTCAGCCGATAACTATAATGCCCATTTCTCATGTTTATAGAACCTTCTAGCACATATACTATTTCAAGTTCATCATGGAAATGTATAGGATGTTCTAGGTAATTACCTACAGTTATAGAAATTGGTACATTTTCTGCAAAGTGTATTTTTTCTTTCATTTCCACATCTCCTATCCTTCAATACACTATAATTATAACTTATCTTGGTATATTTTTCTATAAAAAAATAATAAATTTGCTATTTTGCTCCTTTTTTATCTTTACAAAAATGAATTGAACAGGAGTCCGCTAGAATCCGCTGGTGCCTCCTAGAAATCTTTCTTAATCTACTATTTTTTCTTATTAATGGTATAATTATATAATTGAAGATAAATAAATTTGCTAGGAGGCCAAAAACTATGTCTATCAAAAATATACAAAAAACCAAAGCTTTATACAAAGAAAATCCATATCAAGATGAATGCTCTAGCGAGATTTTGGAAATCCAAAAATCAGATCCAACACGCTTCCCTCCAAACTCAATGGCAATAGTTTTATCTGAAACTGTTTTTTACCCAGAGGGCGGAGGGCAACCTTCTGACATTGGTTACATTAATCAATCTGAAGTTATTTATGCCTATAAAGAAGAAGGCCTTATATTCCATATTATCTCGCCCTTAGAGGATTTCTTTGTAGGGCAAACTGTTTCTGCCAAAATTAACATGGCACACAGATTTGATAACATGCAACGCCACAGCGGAGAACATATTTTAAGCGGCATGTTTTATAGAGAATTAGGGGGAGTAAATCGAGGATTCGCTATGGGCGAAAGCTATATGACATTAGATATTTCTTTAGAAACCCTTCCTTCAGCACCAACAAGAGAAGATTTTCTCAGAAACCCACGCATAAAAGGAGGAAAAGTCACTTCCCTAATCCAAGAAGATATTGACTATGTTGAATTGTGTGCAAACCAAGCAATATGGGAAAATTCGCCTAGCAAC
>CAYJJM010000059.1:1446-8078 GCA_964370515.1 uncultured Oscillospiraceae bacterium
CTAGGTATTTCGAGAGTGCAAAGGAAGCAAACCTTGTACCTCTAAGGAAACCCGTAACAGCTTCTGGTGAGATTTCCATAGTTTCTATAGGTTCTCCCTTAAATTCAGCAGACTCTGTGGCCTGTTCGGGAACTCATGTGGCTTTTGCAGGGGAAGTTGGTTTGATAAAAATTTTAAAGTGGGAAAATTACAAGGGAATGTATAGAATATACGCAGAGGCTGGCAGCAGAGCGTTTACAGATTACAACAAAAAGCACGAGATAATTCAAGCCCTTTCTTCTCAATTTTCCGCAACCTCTGATACGTTATTAAATTTGATTTCCAAAAATCAAGAAAAAACAAATCGGTTAAAGCTTGAACATTCCCTCCTTCAAAAAGAGTATTTAGAATTGAAAAAAAATGACTTAATAGAAAAACTACATTCTTTTTACAACGAAGGCAGCATAAACAATAACAAGCCCACCCTATTCCCTTATGATTTTTCAAATATTGACGGAGATAAGGTTTTTTCTCTCCATCAAGAATTGCCACTAAAGGACAATTTGATTTTGGCTCTTTCTTGCAAAAATAATGGGCTTATCTTATTTTCTAACGGTTCTATGGATTGTAGAGAATACATATCTGTAGCTCAGCCCTTTGGCGGAAAGGGCGGTGGAAAGGCTGAAAAAGTTAGACTTTCTTTTGAGTCATCTGAAGTTATGAAAAAGTTTTTGTTAGATTTAGATAGTAGTTTTAAATGACCAGCCAAAAGGTTTAGAATTGGAAAAAAGATTGAATCCAATAAAGGCAGAAAATAATATGAAATACTTTCTGCCTTTTATCATTTTTTGCTATGTTTTAATTAATCCGCCTTATAAATTAATTTCCCTTCTGAAAAGGTCATTAATACTTTTGCATCACCAAGTTCTTCCGGTGGAATTTCCAAAATATTTTTATCTAATATAATAAAATCAGCAAATTTGCCAACCTTTAGGCTGCCTGTTCCTTCTTCCATATTCATGGTATAGGCACCGTTTATTGTAAATGATTTTATCGCTTCAGCTATTGTTATTCTTTCTTCCACACCTAGAATTTTTTCTGGGTCATCCATCTCTTCTGGCAGACATCTCAAAACTGCACCCATCATACCTTTTAGTGGATTTGGATCTGGCGTTACGCTAAAGTCACTTGCTGATGCTACTACTGCACCTGCTTCCATTAGGCTTTTCATAGGGTATTCCTTTGATGCTCTTTCCTCCCCTAGAATAGGAACTTCCAGTCCGTAATAGTACCCCTCTTCTTTATAAAACCAATATGGGTTTGCCGAAATTGTTAATCCTACATCTACTATTCTTTTTTTGTCTTCCTCAGCTACTATTTGTGCATGGGCGGCAATGGATCTTCTGTCTTTTTTTCCATTTACCTCAACGACCTTTTCTAGGGCGTCTAAAGTTTGAGACATAACAGCATCTCCTATAACATGAACATGTGGCCATATCCCCCCATTGTCAAGTTTGATAAAAGCCTGAGTTAGCTTTTCATCAGTCCATAATTTTTCACCATACTCATTTGGGTTATTTGCGTAAGGTTCTTTGAGGCAAACTGTCCCACCTTCAACTACTCCGTCTAAGAAAAATTTTGCATGATTTACAAAAAAAGATTTTGCATTAAGCTTTTTTCCCTCTTCAACTATTTGGTCAATATAATCCAAATCGTTTGCATAGGTATATATTGAAGCTGCCGCTTTAAAAAGTAGTTTTTCTTCGCTAGCCAGTTTGTGTACTGCCTTATGTGCATTCGAATTCAGTTCCGTCCAAGCATCATGAACCATAGTTACGCCGTAGGCTGCCATAAATTCTTGATAATTAAGCCAAGATTTTTCATATTCTTCTACTGTATATTCAGGGATGATTGCCATCATAGGCATTTGTGCCTCTTCTCTAAGAGTCCCAAAAGGTTCTTTTGTTTTAGGATCTCTTTCTATTACCCCTCCTGCTATGTCTTCTGTATTTGAGTCGATTCCTGCCATTTCAAAGGCTTTAGAATTGGCCCATATAGAATGATGATCTCCAGAAACCATTATTATTGGTATTTCCGTAGAAATTTCATCTAACCATTCCTTTCTTGGTCCAGTCATGTCGAATATGGGGTTAATCCAGCCAACTCCTCTGATCATTTTTGCTTTGGAATTTTTCATATAAAATTCCTTGATTTCTTCAAGGTATTCTTCTTTACTACCACAAGCACTCAAATCTACTTGGTATATCATCTCAGGTCCTGCCATGGCAGGATGTGCATGAGATTCTACAAACCCAGGCATCATAAACTTACCTTCTAAGTCTATTCTCTCAATACTCTTTCCTTCAATGGCTTTTTCCACTTCTGCCAAGTTTCCTATGGCTGTTATTCTTTTCCCTTCAACCGCCATCGCCTCTGCATATTCCATGTTTTCTTCTACTGTATATATGCTTCCGTTATAATATAGTTTTATATTTTCCATAAATCTCTCCCTTTCCCAAACGTCTACCTAACGTTCCTTATCACCTATTTTAACAAATTTTCAAAGTTTATAGAAAAGATTTTCATCAAATACAGAGGAATTAAAAATTAGCTTATCACCTAGAAGCTTAAATTACATTATGCTTCACCTTTTATAATATAATTATAAAATATTAGCATTCTTTTGGTCACGATACTAATGTAAGAATTTTCAAAAATAATGATGCCCCAAATTGAAATTCGTAGCATCTAACAATTAAAACTTCACAAATGGTAATTTGAGATAGAAAATAGAGCCCTGTAGTAGGACCCTATCTTTTTATTGTACTTATTAGTTCCACTAATTTTATTCCATCGCCTTTAAGTCAGGGCTAATAATTAGAGTTGCTTCTGTTGCCTCTTGGACTTGTTCTACTGTAAAGTCTGGATGAATCTCTGTAAGCACAAGGCCTTTTTCTGTAACTTCAATTACTCCCATTTCCGTTACAATCAAATCCACTGCACCTACTGCGGTCAGTGGCAGAGTACACTCTTTAAGTATTTTGTGTTCTCCTTTTTGAGTATGAAGCATTGATACAATTACCTTCTTTGCACCAACTACTAGGTCCATTGCTCCACCCATTCCTGAAACCATCTTTCCCGGAACTATCCAATTTGCAATATTACCCTTTTCATCTACTTGAAGGGCGCCTAGTACAGTAGCGTCTACATGGCCTCCTCTAATTATCCCAAAGGACATGGCACTGTCAAAGCACATAGCTCCAGGAGCTAAAGTTACATATTGTGCACCTGCATTTATTATATCAACATCTTCTTTGCCAGGCTCTGCTGCTGGTCCCATTCCCATTATTCCATTTTCCGATTGGAGAATAATTTCTACTCCCTCTGGAAGATGATTGGCAACTAAGGTAGGCATTCCTATTCCTAAGTTAACTACATCTCCATCTTTAAGTTCTTTTCCAACTCTTTTTACGATAGTTGTTTTTGGATCTACAGTTCCCATTGCTTTTCACCTCCTACAATTGAGTCAATAAATATGCCTGGAGTAGTTACATTGTTAGGGTCAATATCTCCTACTTTAACAACTTCGCAAGCCCCTACAATTACATGATCTGCCGCTGCTGCCATTAAAGGATTAAAGTTTAGGGTTGACCCTCTATAGGTCATGTTTCCACTTTCATCAACTATAGAACCCCTAATTAGGGCAAAATCTGCTCTCAAAGGCTCTTCTAGCAAGAAGTCTCTTCCTCCTACATTTATAACTTGTTTTCCCTCAGCAACTATGGTTCCTACTCCTGTTGGGGTTAGTATTCCTCCTAAACCTGTGCCTGCAGCTCTAACTCTTTCTGCTAATGTGCCTTGAGGCACCAATATACATTCTAGGGTTCCTTCTTTCATCTTTTCCCCAACTTCTCTATTAAGGCCTACATGGGAAGCAATTATAGTTTTCACCAAACCCGCCGATATTAGCTTTCCAATTCCCCTGCCTGGAACTCCTGCATCGTTTCCAATTACAGTTAAGTCTTTTACTCCTTTTTCAACTAGAGCGTCCATAAGGATTTCTGGAGAACCGCATGACATAAATCCACCAACCATAATAGTTGCGCCATCTTTTATAGGCTCAACAGCCTCCTTTGCTGTCATTAATTTATTTTTCATATTTTCTCCCCTTTATTTTGTCATCTTTCTTTTAACCATTTCTGTTAGGATAAAAGAAGCTACATGTTCTGCATAAGTATGTTTGTAAGGTTTTGAACATGTATATCTTTTTGCGTTACTGTTTGAGAAACTATTATAGCATCTGCATTTAACTCTTTTGCCTTGGCAATAAGTACTTCATTTGGTACTTGGCTTCCCAGATTGTATGCTTCTATTCCCTCATATCTTTCAAGTCCATAGTGACCATGAAACCCTTTCATGTTCATTATTGCATCAATTCCTACAGTGTGCGCATCTGTTCCGGTAGAAGCTCCCACAATCACTACATCTTTTTTGATATTTTCTTTTATGAATTTGCCACATTCGGCCCTGTCCATAATATCTACATCAACCTTTGTAACTTTTATAGTAGTATAGTCTACTGTATGCTTACATTTGCCATAAACTACAAAGAATGTAAATCCATCTTTTAAGTCTTTTGCAAACACTACACTTGGTTCATCTAGTCCCATTTGTTTTGCTAGTATCTTTGCAGCTTCACTACCCTCTTCTCCATAAGGAACTGGAAGAGTAAAAGAAAGTTGCATTTGTCCATCGTTTAATGTGTCGCCATACGGTTTTACTTTTTTCAAATCAACCTTTGCAATCGCTGTATCTTTGCCTGCCATTATTTTGCACCTCCCATCATTAGTGGTATGAATGGATTGAAATATCCTTCATCCTTTGTAGCTACTCCGTCAAGGCCTTTTCCTCCATCTTTTGGTCTTTTAATTCCAGCAAATTTTCCATTTTCTAAGGTGTAGAAAAGTCCGTCTTTTTCTATTTGGTGTAAAAGCTCATCTGCTTCTTTAAGAACCTTTTGGGCTCTTTTTTGTATCATACCATCTTTCTTAAATTCAATTTCATCTCCTAGATGTCTTGCATTGTTGAAAACATATTCTGCATTTTCTAAAGCCAAATATCTATCATGGATATGAGGTGTGTGAATTGCTTCAGTCATCATTCCTAATAGTTGCAAAGACTGTCCTGTACAAATAGCAATCATGTTAAACAAAGCATCTTGAACATGGCCTTTGAATATATTACCTGTCATAAACTTTGTAGGCGGCATATATTTTAATGAAGCTTTAGGGAAGATTTCTTTTGCCATTTGTGCTTGTGCAAGTTCTAGCAAGAATCCATCTTCTGTATCAGGGTTTATTTCAAAAGCATGCCCTAATCCCATTTGCTCTTCTTTTATATTTGCCAATACCGCAAACTGCTCGTTTATGAATTGGGAAGCAAGCACCGTATGTGCTTCTTCAATAGCATCTGCTGTTGTTAAATAGTTGTCTTCTCCTGTATTAAATATGCTTCCGCAGTATCCAATTATAACTCTTGAGAAAAATTGGTCAATAAGGGTTCTTTGCATGTTAATGTCTCTAAACAAAACTCCATAAAGAGCATCGTTAAGCATTACATCTAATCTTTCTAGTGCGCCCATTGCGGCAATTTCTGGCATACACATACCTGAAGAGTAGTTGCACAATCTAATATATTTGCCTACTTCTTCTCCAACTTCATCTAAAGCTTCTCTCATTATTTTGAAGTTTTCTTGGGTAGCATATGTTCCACCAAAGCCTTCTGTCGTTGCACCATAAGGTACATAGTCTAACAAGCTTTGAGCAGTTGTTCTTATTACAGCGATAATATCCGCTCCCTGCCTTGCGGCGGATTTTGCTTGCAACACATCTTCATAAATATTCCCTGTAGCAACGATTACATATAGGTAAGGTTTCTTTCCCTCTCCAATATCTTTGATATATCCCTCTCTCTTATTTGTTTGTTCTTTGATTTTTTCCAAAGTTTCTAGGGCTATAGGCTTTATTGCCTCTTCAATTTCTGAAGCAGTAGCAGTTGGAAGCTCAGTTATTTTGATTTCTCCTATCGCAACTTTTTCTGCAATCTCTTGTGGTTTTAAGCCTGTTTGAACAATTGCATTTCCTATCCAATAAGCTACTCCTCTTGAAAGTCCACCAGCTTCTTTGATTTGATCCACCACAACATTTGGAAGAGGGGTTTCTACATCATCAATTCCATCAATTCCCAAAAGTCTTAAAATTGTTCTTTCGGTACTTACAGTAGTATGCTTGTCGATAAATTCTTGCATACTTTTTCCTATTCTTCCAGCACAAGATCTAGCACTGTCTATTACTTTTGGATCTAGATTAAGTTTGCTATTCATGCTTCTCTCCTTTTCTTTTTTCACTACAAACTATTGCTTATTTTTTTTACATTACTTACTATATAATTTAAAGAATTTTTCAAAAGTTCTATATTATTATCACATCAAATTTACTATGGATTTGTATGGTTTTCGCCTTGCAGTACTTGCAATGGGAAAATGTCGAATGAATAATCCCAAGGATTATTTATAACACTTAACTTATAAATATTTTTTTGCATTTTCTAGTATTTGCTTATCAATACCTAAAATTCGCGCTATGTTTAAAGCA
>CAYJJM010000060.1:0-1789 GCA_964370515.1 uncultured Oscillospiraceae bacterium
CTCCAATTAAAGACCAGATTTTTGAATATATAGACCAAAATAAATATTTTATAGCAATCGGTACAAGCGGTGCACTTTTCACCAAAATCTTGACTAGACTTGATGGCTCTACACATGAGGGTCTTGGAATAATAAATGGAACAGCCAAAGAACTTGAAAAACCATACGGAGATGATATTATATTTTCTTGTGCAATAAACCATTCTAATATGAAAGTTTCAGGTTCTCAAATTCAAATGGTAGATTTTTCCATAGACGATGATAGCTCTTGGGGAGATATCTCTTATGGGTATGGAAACAATCGCAAAGGGAAGGAAGGATATAAGAAAAATAATTTTTTATTCACAAATTGTTTAGGTCCTATTTTTGCCAAAAACCCTTGGCTTGCAGACACTATCATTAGAGATATTGCAAATAAAAAAGGGATTTCAATAAATCCCTCTTTGAAATGCGATTTTTCATTGGAAGAAACCTCTTATGTTGAAACCGAAAAATTCAACATGTCCAAGGAACTCCCAAGATAACTAAATATTTTTTATATATTTTTTTAAGAAATTTTCTTCAGTCATAGGTTTATCAAAATAGTATCCCTGACCTTTTTTGCATAGCATTTCTTTTAGTATATTAAACTGTTCTATTGTTTCAACACCTTCTGCTGTAGAAGCAATATTGTCTAGCCTAACACAAATATCTATGGCTAGTTTGGTAAGAATTTTGGATTTTTGACTTTCTTCCAAATCGTCAATTAAACTCTTATCAATTTTAATCTCATCAAAATCTAAGTTCGTAAGCATGGATAGGTTTGCATGGCCAGAACCAAAGTCGTCTAAGGAAACAAAAAATCCTTCTTTTGAAAATCTCTTTATTGTTTTCTCAAGTTCATTACCTTTAATTGTTCTAGCAGTTTCTGTTATTTCGATTATTATTTGTTCATTTTTAACATTATATTTTACACAAAGTTTTTTTAATTCCTCAACTATTTCACTTGTTGCAAGAGTCATCTTTGAAAAATTTACGGAAATTTTTATATGTTCATTGTCTTTGTTTTGATTTGTTTTGCTTAAAAATTTACAAACTTCTTCAAATACAAAAACATCTATAAACTTAATAATTCCTTCTTTTTCGTAAAATGGCACAAATGTATCAGGCGGCATTATTTCCCCTTGGTTGCTAATTTTTCTTACCAAAGCTTCTGCGCCAGCTATAGTATTAGTCCTTAAATCAATTTGCGGTTGGAAAAACACTGTAAACTTTCCATCCTCTATTTCTCCTAACAAAGTTTTTGTAAGCATTGAGCCATATTTTTCATTTATATCGTATGAAAATTGTCTGCCTTGCTTCTCAACATACATACTACTATCTGCTTCTTCTATTTGATTTATTACATCCCCATATTCACTATTCCAAGAACTTCCAATAGATACTTTAAGAAGAGTCGCTTTATCAACTTTCTCTCTTAACTCCTTTATTTTTCTTTCAAATTCTTCGGCCGTTATATTTTCACATAATATGACAAACTCATCCCCACCTACTCTAAAAACTCCATCCTCAAAAATTTCCATAAGTATCTCAGCTAACTTAACAATTATGTCATCGCCTTTGCCATGACCATATGTATCATTGATTATTTTTAATCCATTAATATCCACATATATTACTCCCAAAACTTTAGGCGGAGTTTGTTGATAGCGAGCTAAAAATTCTCTGTAACTATGTCTGTTTTTTAATCCTGTTAAATTATCCATAAAGCTTAAGGTATTAAGTTTTTCCAAAAGTTCTTCCCTAATCA
>CAYJJM010000060.1:1799-8053 GCA_964370515.1 uncultured Oscillospiraceae bacterium
ATTGTTTATAAATCCTGTAAGCATTTTTAGCAGTTCATCTTCTTCAAATTCCTTATCTACATTTTCTACTAACAGATATTCTTTATATTCTTCTCCTCCATTTTCAATCCCTGTAATGAAAATAGAACTAGACCTGCGAATATTATCGGCAAGGTGTTCTTCCTCTATATACTCATCATTAATCATGGGATATATATTTTCTCCATCTATATATATAGTTTCTTTAAGTTGCAAAACTTCAAGAATACTTTCAAAGGCTTCTCTAGGTACATTTTTAAATAATTCTTTTTCTGACGAAACTCCCTCTTTGCACCATTCCTCTGTTACACTCACAGTAAAGTCAGTTGATGAAATTCTAAAAAGCTGTACTCTATCTGCGTCATAATATTCTCCTATTAGTACAAACATTTCTCTTATGGCTTTATGAGGATCTTGCCCCTTATTCATTATATGCGCACACCCGTTTAAAGTCTCTTGTAGCTTTAAATCTTTTGCCAATGATTTTTGTGCAAGAATCTCATCCGTTATATCTGTTGCACATTCTATTCTTATTCTTTTGCCATCAGCAATTATTTCTTTATCCTTCAATATATAATATTTTTTGGAAATAGGATTGTAATGCTTCCATACATAGAACTCATCTGTTTTAAGTTTGTGGTTCGTACAGAAATCGCAAGGTTCATCCTTCCCTTGCAATACATTGTAACACTTTCCTTCAGGAGAAATTCCTTTTCTATGTTGTTCTATACCTTCTAACGCAACATCGTTTAGAAAATACAAATCATATGTATCTATATCACAAGCATACACTATGTCATGTGTATTTTTTGCAATAATAGCAGCAATATCTTTTTTCTTCACGGCCAAACCTCTTCTTCTAATAATAATAAAATATAAATACTGAAATTTGTTAAATTTATATTTAATTTTATCATATTTTTTCAAATATGTGAATTAAATTCTTTTTGTATTTTTTATTATTTTATTTTGATATAGTAATTATTTCCTTAGCTGTTCCATTCCTTTTTATATCTTTGTATTTTGCCTATTTCTCCTTTTCAAGAAGATGAATTAAGTTCATTTTGCAACTTCAGTCCATTTCACGTTTTCTAATTCCAAAAAAATAAAAAAATTAGCTTAGCTAATTCTCTCTTGAAAATTTATTTTTTTACCTATCATGTCTCAACAGTCATTTCCACAAACTTAAAACAATCTTTAATTTAGTCTTTCATCTTTTCAACTCTGTCTTCTATATGACTTGTAAAGTTTTCTACCCTTCTATAATATTCACTTTTCATGTATTCTGATCTTATCATAAAGTCTGCTGTTGCAAATGTGTTGGCAATAGGAATATCATACACCACTGCTATTCTTAATAATGCTTTTACATCTGGGTCGTGAGGTTGCGCTTCCAAAGGATCCCACATGAAAATAACAAGATCTATTTCCCCATCTACAATTTTAGAACCAATTTGTAAGTCTCCCCCAAGCGGGCCACTTTTGTATCCATGAACTGGTAAACCCGTCTTTTCAGAAATAAGTTTTGCTGTAGTTCCTGTTCCACAAAGGAAATGACCTTTTAAAATCTTTTCGTTTCTCTCACACCATTCAATTAACTCTTGTTTCTTTTCATCATGCGCAATAAGTGCTATCCTTTTTTGCTTTTCAATTTTTACTTTAATATAACCGTTTTTTGTCATATTTCTCCTTTCATCTTCGTCTTTTCATCAATTTTATTAGTCCTACTAATTCATTTTACTTTATCTGCAAAAATAAAAAAAGGTAAAATCAAAATATTTTACCCAAATTTTACTTACACTCTATTTCTAGCATATTCTAGCCTAAGATTACATATGTCAAAGCTGCTGTAGAAAAAATCAGCACAAACCCTGCCACCATCATATTAAGTTTCTTATAATATCCTTTTGGTGTTATCTCACCCATGTTGTCAAGTTTTTTGACAATATGCGCCAATTTAACAAAATACATGGAAATTGAAATTATGGCAGAAAGAACAGCCAAAAATTTAGTCATTTCATTTCCCACAATTAAGATAACCAAAAGAAGCATTATAAAAATCAATTTGCTATTGGCCACCCAGTTTGCCATATATCTCGCAAAAAGTTCATCACCTTCATTTTTTTTCGCCCTAAACCAAGGATTAAAAACAGCCACACCATTTCCTTTCCTAGAATTTGGAGCAAAATACAATATTAAAACATTTCCAGTTTCCATAAGAATAAATATTATTATGGCTATATCTAAAACCAACATCTGCCTCCTATACTGATAAACTATTTTACTTTACTATCTTATTTCAAACAAGGGATAATGTCAATATATATTTTAAAACATTGAAAAATTTCATTTCAATTCACCATTACATTTCAAAACATTAGAAAGTTGCATTTTTTAATATTTGAATTTCAAAAAACGTAATATTTTCGCCTTTTCTCTTTATTAGGGATGACTTTTGCTTTGTAAATTACAAGTTATAAATTTTTCATTTTACGATTAAAGGAAGATTTTTTCATATTATTCCTATACAACAAAAGCAAAAAATCATATATCACTACGATTTTTTTGCTTTTGTTTTCTTTATTTGTACAAATATTACCCACCACTTATTCTAGGATAAGCCTTAAGAACATCTCCATCTTTTAATGGAGAATTTATCATTACTCTCATATTATTGACTGCCACAAACCCAAAAATTGGTATGTTTTCCCAGTCAATACCCACTAGTTTTAATGCTTCCCCGCAACTTATTCCTTCTGGTAGTTCAAATTCTTTTTCTTTTTCTTCTCCAAAAAATCCTTTTTTTGTAAGAGGACCTCTTAAGGTTATGAGTATTTTCATTAAATCCCACCGCCACTAGTTATAGTGTTTTTAAGGTATCTTCAGGCAAAGTTCCATTTTCAGTCCATCCCATAACTTCATAGTAATCGGAAAGCATTTTATCAAATTCTTCTTGTGGAATTTTTTGCCCTGCTGCAGGCCCATTTGACAATGCATCTTTAACCAATCTATTTGGTATTGTATCATCTTTTCTGGTAAATCCTTCTCTTTGGTTAAATGCTCTTCCTATGTTAAGAACTCTCACGCCTATTTCTTCCATTTTTTCAGCCGTAAACTCTTCACCTGTTACCAATGACATAACCTCTGCCATAGTGTCAAAGGATAATGGCCAGAAGTCACATATGCACATTGAGAATTTTACTGCATTATATGTTCCTAAATCTTTAACCATTTGCCCTTTTCCTTCTGATATGTACGGTTCAATGGACGCTTCAAATACTTCTTCATTAGGCGCATAGGCTCTCATGTGGCACGCCCCTCTATCTGATACAGCGTAACAAACTGACATTCCCCAAGAACCACGAGGTTCGTACTGTGGATATTCTAAGCCTTTAACATGCAGTGCATAGTCTTCTCCACCATATTTTTCAACAAGTTTTTTAACTCCTAATGCAAGATCAGCACCTATACCTTCTTTTTTTGCCATCAGTTCAATATATTTAATAACTTTTTCTGCTTCTCCAAATCTAATGCCAAAATCATGAACTCCCTTTTCTGTCATTTCCATAGCAAAGCAAATAATGTCCCCCGCACTAATTGTATCTACACCCATAGCATCACATACTTGATTAAATTTAACTATATGATAAGGATCCTTTATTCCTGCATTTGGTCCTGCAACGGCTATAGTTTCATATTCTGGACCTTCACAAACAGCATCGTCGATTTCAAGGAAGTTACCACAACCTAATCCACAGCTTCCACATCCTCTTTTGCCTTTTTTGTGACTTAAAAGAACTTCCCCATTGTACTCAGTCCAATCCGGATCCGTTGTATCTTGGAAATTGTTCTTTGGCAGTATGCCGCCATCGTTGCAGGCTTCTAAGAAAGCTGTTGTTCCATCTGTATAAATAAAGCTATTATCTTCATTTGCACAGTCTTCTTTTAAAATTTCAGCAATTCTTGGAACTGTATTTAGCGGATCATTTATTTTAAGACTACCTGTTCCTATGACCACTACCGCTTTAATTTTTTTGCTTCCCATTACAGAACCAATTCCGCCTCTTCCGGCTTGTCTGTAATAATCTGTATTTATACAAGCGGTGCCAAGTAAATTTTCTCCTGCAGGTCCAATGGTCATTATACTTGCCAAGGTTCCATATTTTTCTGAAAGAATCGCCTCTGTTTCATGAGCATCTTTTCCCCAAAGGTCTTTGGCATCTTCAAATGCTATTTTTTCATTGTCTATAACTATATATATAGGATTCTCTGAAATTTTTTCAAAAACAACCGCGTCATATCCTGCATACTTTATTTTATTTCCTACATGCCCTCCAATTGAACAATCATTCATTGTTCCAGTTGCAGGAGATTTAGCAGCAACTGAAAGCTTGCCTGAACAAGGAACTGTAGTTCCATTTAAAGGTCCTGTCATGAAATATAGTTTGTTCTCAGGTCCCAAAGGGTCAATCCCTGGGGCTAGCTCTTCATACATGTATTTAATTGAAAGTCCTTTTGACCCAATGTATTTCTTTGCCCATTCCATATTCAAAGGTTCTGTTTCAAAAGTCTTTTGTTCGCAATTTATTCTCAATACCTTGTTTTGATATCCTAACATTTTCATACCTCCTATAATTACTTAAATGTCAAAGCACTGTGAGGACATGTTTTCACACATATAGGATCACCTTGACAGGTATCACAAATCACAGACTTGTTATCTCTAATAGTAACAACTTTTGTAGGACATACTTCTGCACATACTCCACAACCAGTACATGTTTCTTTATCAACCACAATATGTTCTTCCAACGTTATTGCTGAGAAAGGACATTCCCTTGCACATTTACCACATAGAATACAAATATGATTTTCTATCACAATTTCTTTATTTTTGTAATAACATTCAATTTCTATTCTTGCTTTTTTTAAACTAATTTCTTCTTCATGCATAGCAGAGCAAGCTTGCATACAAAGTTGACATCCTATACAAAGGTCTTTGTTGAATTTCAATCTTTTCTTTGCCATCTTCTTACCTTCCTTGTTAATTACACCTGAAATACTTTATTCAATATTATACTATAAACCTATCCTTGAATATACAAAAAACACCATTTTTATGGCATTTTTTGGTTTTTTTTAATTGTTTTTCTCATATATGAGAATTTTTTAATTTTCAACTAATTCTTTAAGTAATTTTGGTAATTCTTCTTCCATTTTTTCATCACTAAACTGGCATGTGCCTACGGCCTTATGACCACCACCACCGTATTTAAGCATAAGTTTACCAACATCCAAAGTAGCTGTTTTGTTTAAAACTGAATATCCAACTGCACAACTGCAGCCTTTTCCCCCTCTACCGCTTACTATCCAAGCAGAAATATTTTGCTCCGGATAAAGACTGTATATTAGGAAACGATTCCCAGTGTATATTGGGTCTAATCCTCTTAGATCGCTTATTATAACATCTTTTTCTATTTTGGTATGTTTTTGAACCATTTCAATAAATTTTTCGTTTTGTTCCCAGTAAATTTCTATTCTTTCTTTTACATCAGGGAGTTCAAGAATTTCTTCTATTTTTAGTTCAAGGCAACAATCTATAAGTTTTTCCATTAAAGCATAATTTGAAATAGTAAACTCTCTCCACCTTCCTAATCCTGTTCTCGGGTCCATCAAAAATCCTAGCAAAATCCAACCTGTTGGGTTCTTAATTTCTTCCTTCGTTAAGTTGGCAGAATCTACTTTGTCTACACCCTCCATCATATCTTCTAATCCTGGAAAAGTTTCTGCTCCTCCATAATACTCATATATTATTCTCGCACAAGATGGAGCCAGTCTGCTTTCTCCTTCATACTTTCCTTCTAAATCAACTCTTTCATGTTCACTGGAATGGTGGTCAAACCAAAGCCCACAACCGGGTACATAGGGCACATTGGCAAGACAGTCATCTGGGCCTACCTCTACTAACCCATCTTGTAAATCCTTAGGGTGAGCGAATTTCCAATGGTCTATTATTCCTGCTTTTTTCAGCAGTGCGCCGCAGGCAAGACCGTCAAAATCAGAACGTGTTACCAGTCTCATCTTTTTTCTCCTTAATACATATAGATAACTTAAAGCCAAGGAGCGGTAGTTAGCCAAACCCCTTGACTTTAACAATGAAATTAATTCATTCCCAGCATTTCTTTCATCTTCATGAGTCGGGTTAAATTACCCCTCTCATTTTCATCCAGCTTCAT
>CAYJJM010000061.1:0-2095 GCA_964370515.1 uncultured Oscillospiraceae bacterium
TATTAGAGACAGACAAGCCCATTGAAACAATCTCTTACTTGTGTGGATTTTCTTCTTCTAAATATTGTAGAAAAATTTTTCACGATAGATTTGGTCTTTCGATTTCTGAGTATAGAAATCGTTACTGTAAATTAGTCGACCCCTCAATAGATGATAGTAAATCTTTGGATCTTTTCGATAGTAGGGTTTTGAGTCTAATAAATGATTACTTGAATGTAAGACCTGTTTTCAAAACTGAAGATAACAAAACCTCAATATTATATACTTTAAATGTAAGAGAGAAAAAAACTACACCTTTAATAGCAAATGATGAAATATATATACACGATTCTTTGGCGGGAATGATGTACTTACCTAACATCATTAATGCAAAAACCGAACTGTGTTTTAAAACGGTAAAGTTAGGCAATGTGATTGAAACAATCACAGACTCTAAAGCAAATGACGATGCAAGAATACAATCCATTTTGGGTTTTGTAAGCTTTCTTTACTCTAACAAAATCAAAGTTATATACTCCAGCACTTGCACAAAAGAGTCAATTTTGTTGTTTCAAGAAATCCTAGCAAAAGATTATATGTCATTTAACTCCTTTTTTCAATTTCCTGATATTAAAATAGAGTTTTCTTTAGAATATGATGAATATAAAAAAGATCCGCTTTTTTTTGATAAAATCAAGAAAAATAGCATGTTTAAAGGAGTGCCTTGTAGTTTACTTGTCAACAAACCTATCTCCAAAGGCAATATGGATTTATATTCTCATAATATTCTTCAGTCAATTCCTTATACATTAAATGCTCTGTTTAAAGAACACATTGACACAAGAAAAGATAAGCAACTACTTGAGGATTTTAATAGAAATAAAGATGGGTCTGGATTTTTAAAAAACAACAGCCTGTTATCAAAAAATGGGCTTAAAACTCAATCATACTATGCAGTTCAATTGTTTTCTATGCTTGAAGGCGAAATAGTCGCAAAAAAACCTGGATTTATAGCCACAAAAAAAGACAACAAGTTATTTGCAATACTTTTTGATTGTAACATTTTAAATAACTTGCACAAAAATGAGATTGATATGCAAGCTCATAACTTTCATGAAACAATGATTAGACTAAGATTCAAAAATGTCTCTTCCTCCTACAATGTTGTTTCATATTTTTTAGATTCAAAGAATAATCACTCTACTCATTATGATATTTCTAACAAAAATGCTATTTCTCATTATGAAAAAGAAATATTAAATACATTAACTTCTTTGCAACCATCAAAAATAGAGTTAGTAGAGGATTTATCTAAGTTTGATTATCAGGTAATGATCGATCCTTTTGGTGCTGCACTCTTAATTTTTTCACCTACTCTTGATGTGACTCCAAAAAAATAGGCAGATTGTGATTATAATAATCTTTTGATCTGCCTGCTATTTTCCTATATTTTTCATATTTAAAGTTAATTCACTTCCTGCCTACTATATTTTACTGTACTATGTTTCTTCTTATATTAAGACACCTTTTACATGCTTTTATTTATTATATTTATAGATAATTTTATGTCTAACTCTTTAGCACAGTCTAAATAATAATCAACTTCTTCATATGTGAGCATGTCCGAAGAAAACAGACCCCTTTGTGTATATTTTTCCTCAACAAACATTTTTGTAAAAAGCGCACCACATTGACCTGTCAAATACATTTCTGCCGTAATTCCTGATTTTTCAAAGGATTCAGCAAGTCCAGGTGCAAATATATGCGTTTCCACCATTACATCTTGTCCATCTTTTTCTCCTATAGCTTCTATCACCATTGCTCCAGAATCCGAAACTAATCCTTCCTCTATTATTTCTTCTATTTCATTTTTAAACTTTGGTGCTTGTGGAATATGTTTCAATATTAACTCAAAGGGCACCACTTTTACTCCGCCTATATCTTCTGGTTCTTTTGACAAAAGTCCAGCTCTATAGAGTGGTAAAGTAAAGTCTACTCCAACTCCACCATATTTAAAATAAATATTTTGTGCACCTTTAAAATGAGTTTCAGAATTTAGTCCCATATATACAGGTTCATCGTGTGCATGTTCCACAACCACAAACTCTTTTCCTAT
>CAYJJM010000061.1:2115-7944 GCA_964370515.1 uncultured Oscillospiraceae bacterium
CGCTAAATGGTTCAGTTCTTATTATTTCTCCATTCTTATAAGCGCAGCCTTTTCCACACATATCGCCTAATGCTGTTACTGGGGACCACCAAAATGGCAAAAATCTTTTAGCCTCTAATCCTTCATAAACCATCATGTTTATTGTGTCGCATGAATCCAAATATCTCATGGCATTCCTCGAAGCAACGCATATTAGCCCTGGTGCTGAACCTGTTCCAATAATTGCAGTTTTGCCAATCTCCTTAAATTTTTTGCCATACTGGTCATACATTATCTTTATTCCTTCAACCCAGTTATCATGGATTCCTTTACCTGCAGCAAAATCTTGGTAATTAGTTTTTGCTATTAATGCAGCTTCTAATACATTTTTTCCAAACTCTAAAGGTAAAGCATTGACAATCAAATCTATTTTTTCACTGATAGCAACTTTTACAATTTCTTCCACCTTTAAAGCGTCTATTTGAATTCCCTTAGCTTTTGGTAACATTTTCTCCAGTTCCTCAACTGTTTTTTTATCATAATCAGCACAAATAAGTTTTGAAACTTTTTTCTCTTCATTCATTCTTTGTGCTACAGTTGAACCCTGTGCTCCCAAGCCTAAAATTAATATGTTTATCATTGTATTATCTCCTCTTATAATTTAGAAATAGGCGATATTAAGTATCTGTTAATTGATTTCAAAACTCAGTATCGCCTGTTTAATTACACCTTTCTAAATTATTTTTCTTTTATTCTAAGTGTTCTAGAAATGCTTCTTCTTCTAATTTTTCACGATATGGCGAATCCATTTCCATAATTCCTGCTGGGAAGTTATATTCCTTCAAAAGTTTTAATACTGGATCAGGGTTAAATTCTTCGGATACCCTTGTTCCAAATCTTCCATCAAGCTCTCCTCTAGCTAAAACCTCTGTTACAATTACAGGTGTTACCGCAGTTTGCGCAACAACGGCTGAAGTTCCAAGTCGTTCTAAAGTTTCTTTATTATCAGCAACTTGATACATATAGATTTCTCTTCTTAAGCCTTTATATATTCCTTTAACCCATAGGCCTGCGCAAGTTGCTCCTTTCATTGTTTTCCCCACATCCTTAGGCGATTTCGCAGAAGCACCTACCAGTTTAAGAGGGCTTACCATTACACCATCTACCAAAACTTTTTCATCACTTGTAAGCCCTAGTTCTTGCAAATTTTTCATTGCTACTTCAAATTCTTCGCCAAAACCTATCTTAAATGAAGTTTTTTTCAAAGTATCTTTGCTTATGTTTCTTGCCATGTTTATAGGCTCCGAATGTTTTATTCCAACCATTCTTACATTTCCAATTCCTTTTGGCAAATAAAACTCCTCTGGAGATGACAATGGTTCTTCTGAATAGAAACCTTTACCTCTTTCCCAGTAAATAGGTCCCTTTGCACATTCCGAAATAGTTTGATAAATAGAAAATCCAAAACCTATCTCACTATCTTCACACTCTAGATTTGAACCATCCCTAACATGCAACTCCTCAATTTCATCAAAATAGTATTTTTCTGCATAACGAGCAAAATAGTCAATCATTCCCGGTTCAACACCGCAAGCACAAAGTGCAAATAAGTTTTTCTTTTCAAATTCTTCATTCATTGCAAACTGAGGATCTCCTGGAAGTTGTAATAATTTTGTTGCATCTTCAGGATCTCTTTCGCATGGAACAAGGCCGAAATCCATATAGTGGCATTCAGCTTTTAGTGCAACTCTCATTAATATCAAATTAAATGGTACTGCATCTAATGCCGAAACAATAATGTCACACTCATGTTTTTTTACTAGTTCATAAACTAATTCTTCTTTGGTTGCATCAATTTGTTCCGCAATAAATCTATCGTCATTTAATCTCGTTACAACATTTTGGGCTTGTTCAAAGTTATAATCCGCAATTACTAGTTTAGTTAGCCAGTCTGATTTTTCCCCTCTTTCTTTCACTATTGCTGCATAGGACTCACCAACTCCGCCAGCACCCATAAGTAGTACTTTCATACCATTACCTTCCTTTCCCATTTTCTTATTTTCTATCTGACTTTAATCTATCAACTATCGTATTTCTATTACATTTTCTTTATATTGCCATTCTTTATTGATTTTATTTCTTTCTTGCCCATGTAATACATCACCGCTGCCAACCCGCATAGCAACACGCCTATAGCAATTATAATATTCAACATAAGACTAAAGTCTGAAAATAAACCGCCATCATATGTTGAACTATAGTACTCTTCTGCCCAATCGCCTTCATACCATTTAAGCACTGGTATTGAGATGAAGCATATCACTGCTGTTACTAGAGAAACAACAGCTACTTTATATGTATCTCCTATTCCTAACTTTGTTCTTGGGTTTATTGGATATTGTTCAGGATGTTCAACATTTAGTCCTCCATACATTGGTTTGCAAACAAAGTATAGTAACAAAATCAATACCATTGCAAACATTCCTCCCAAGAAATAATCAGTACCATTAACTAGATATACTATTAATCCTACAATTATCGGACAACCTGCAGCATAATACAGCCCTACTTTTCCTCCTGGAATAGTATATAAATTGTCTCTATTAGGGAATTTTTTACGTGCAATTAATAAAGCCGCACAAGCCATACCCCAAACTACGAATACAGGAATTACAGAAATCAATACAAGAACTTGAAATTCAAATTGTAGTAAGAATAGTGTGATTGCAGTATATATAAGTATCGCTATATATGGAACACCTCTTTTTGAAATTTTTCCAAACCACTTTGGTATTAGATTATCATCTGCAAGAACAAAGAATACTCTTGAACCAGAAGTTATTTGGTTATTAAACATTGAAAATTGAGAAATTATTGCAATGATCAAGAATGCTCCTCCAAGAGCTGGCCTAACAAATTGAGTTAAAACTGACGAGAAGCCTACTGCCCATTCTCCACCAACATTTGACCAACTTTCCCAATTGCCAACAGATGCAAGTCCCGCAACCGTTGGAAGGGCATAACTTAAGATTATTATTGGTATAGCAACCAAAATAGCTTTAGTTATCATCCTAGGTTTTTCTAGTTCCCCAGATGCATATGAAATACAATTGTATCCACAATACATCCATATTCCAATACCCAAGGCTCCACCTATTCCATCTTTTAATCCAGTTCCTTCAGCCAAGAAAGGTTCTACTGGACTAGTGTTCCAGTTTGCAAATCCAACTACAGTTACTATCATAAATCCAATCAATACAATTGCTGAGAAAATCACACTAACAATCCCTACTTCTTTTATTCCTAAAAGATTAATGAATGTAAAAATCAAAACAATTGCCACCTTTAAAAATGTAGCTTGTGCATCTGTTAGTTCTACCATAAATTCAAGGTATCCTACCGCTAACACTACAAAAGTTGCATTGCTAAAGTAGTAACTACAAACTCCCATCCAACCTGCTATAAATCCAGCATATTCTCCCATAGTTTCTCTAACCCAATAATACGGTCCACCTTCTCCTGGGAGAACAGACGATAATTCTGCAACCGTTAAACAATATGGAATTGCCCAAATCAATGGCAATCCAAGTATTAGTGCAATTGCAGCACCAGGTCCAATTGATGAAATGACTTGCTCTGTTCCAAATGCACCTGCCGCACAAGATCCAAAAATAAATGCAACTATGCTTATCATCCCCATTTTGCGCTTTTTGAGGGCTCTATTCGCGCTTACTTTGTTTTCGCTCATTTTTTTACCTCCATGATAATATTAATGAATAAACTAATCTTGAAATATTTCAAATGATAAAATAACTTTACTAAATTATATCAAACTCCTTTTTTATAACTAGATATGAAATTGTTTACTTTATTGCTAAATATTGTTATCCATTTTTTACCATTAGCAATATTTGCCCTGCCTCTAATTGTGCAAAAACCAATAAATACGCTGTATTTATATTCCTTTAAGGTATAATGTTGCGAAAAAAAGATTACTGCATAGCAGTAATCTTCTAACATTCGTTTAATTCACATTAAATGCAAAGCAAACTCTATTAAAGTGTATATATTCCACGCTTTAGTAGAGTTTGCAATATCAATTGGTATTTAAGCACCTAGAAATATTATTTTTATCAGGAACTTTTCCAATTGCCCATATAATTAAGGTAGCTCCTATAGCTGTAATTATTGTTGCTATTATAAGAAGAGTTTTTACTCCGCTAATATCTAATATTTGTCCACCTATTATGCTAGAAAAAACTGCCCCTAGGGTAGTAGCCGTCACATATAGCGCTTGTCCCTTTATGGCTTCTCCCTTTTCCATTTTTTCATTTATAAAAAACACCATTGCTGGAAGAAATATACCGTATGCAAAAGGTTGCAAAAGCTGAAATAAATATATGTGGATTACATTTGTCGCAAATATGAAAAACCCTACTTTAACAAGCATGAAAAATATCGCAAATTTAATTATCTTTTCACAGCTAAATCTTCTCCTAATGTATTCAAATCCCAACATTCCTGGTATTTCTAGCAATGCCATAAGCCCAAGTATTCGCCCCATATCTTCCCCGTCTCCACCAATTGGTGTTATAATTTGAAGAGTGAAATTGGCAAGAATGCTATTACTGAAAAATACTCCGACAACACCTATGCTTACTATCATAAACATTCTGTTTTTCTTGATAAAATCTATCAAAGTAATTTCATTTTCAACTGTTTCCAATGTTAGTGGATCTGTTTGCACTTCATCAAGCGTCTCTATAATTTGTAAATTTATTTCTTTATCTTCATATTCATCAATATTTTTTCTCTTACTATCCTTTTTCTGGTTTTCTTTCATATCTTGAATCTTATGAAGGTGCTTCTTAGTAAATATTAAAGCGAAAAAAAACAACACCATAGTAATCACAGCTGCACCTGGTATTGCAAGAATCCCTAATATACTTACTACTGTTCCTAACGCTGCACATACAATAGCATATAAAAGAGAGGCTATCGCCCTTGCAAAACCAAAATTAATGTGATATCCCGATTCACTTAGCTTAAAGCTAAGTGAGTTTGCAAGGGGCTGTAATGTTGTGTGCCAAGCTATTAAGAAGGCAAATAACACTGTCAGAATTATGGAGGTTGAATCAAAAAAGAAAAGGCCTGTGGTTGCGACAATCGAAAGTGCCACCATTATAATTATAACTTCGAGCAAATTTATCTTTTTGCTTCTGTCAGCAAAATCAGCTATTAGAGGTTGCAAAACTACTGCTCCTATGCTTCCTAGTGCAAAAATAAGACCTATTACAGAGTTTGAATATCCCCTATCTAATAAGTATACCGACGCAAAGCCAAAAATAATTCCGTGATATATCCAGTAATACCCTTGTATTTTTGAATAATCAATATTTAATGTTTTTTTCATAAACTATTCCTTTTTTTATTTTTTTAATATTTTTTGCTTGCTTCATATTTTCTAAGCAAAATCTTTTGTTATAGCTTTTTCAAAGCTCTTTTGTTTAGGATAGTTGTCTGAGTCTAGTTTTCCTTCCATATTTTCTATGGCTTCTTTTTGCGATCTGTTTAGTTTGGTAGGTATTTCCACATTCACCTTTACATATAAGTCGCCTTTTTTGTGGGATCTTGGATTTGGAAGTCCTTTATCTTTTATTCTAAAGACTGTACCATTTTGGGTTCCTGATGGTATTTTATAATTTATTTTTTCTCCTATTGATTGAATAGTTATTTTGTCACCTAATGTTGCTTGCATAAAGCTAATTGGCATTTCCAAGTATAGGTCAGAGCCTGATCTTTGGAATACTGTATCGTTTTTAATATCAATAACTATATATAAATCCCAAG
>CAYJJM010000062.1:0-7881 GCA_964370515.1 uncultured Oscillospiraceae bacterium
TAGAAAAATTACTATAACCCTAGATACTTTTATTATATATAAGGGAAAAATAATATTCAATGTTTATCAATAACAATTGGGTAAATTACTAATTAAACATACTGGAGAACTATGTGTGCTATACATTTTGATGAGTAATTATACCAAAGGCTTATTAACAACCTTCCTAAGTATACCGCAGTATACTTGCAAGTAAAGCATAAAATTTTCAAAGGATATTGTGATTCAATTTACTACTGAAAAAACATACCTTAGCATAATTGTTCAGGCTTTTAGAAGATGCTAAAGTTTTTATAAAGACAAAGTTTAAAATTCTAGTATTTTATACTGAAAGGGGAGAATATGTTTAAATTTAATAAAACAGCAGAACAAATGGGCAACTTTTCTCTAGATGGTGAAAATCATTTTGAAAGAATAGAGAAATTATTGGAAACCTATTGGGAAAGCAAACCGTCAGTAGACATTGAGCGTGCAAGAATATATACACAATCATATAAGGAAACTGAAGGGGAAGATAGTATTATTAGAAGGGCAAAGGCATTCAAAAAATACTGTGAAGAAAGAAAGGTGGATATTTTAGAAAATCAGCTAATTGTAGGCGATTCTGCAGAAAAGCCAAGGTGGGGTGCAGTTGATCCTGTTTTTCATTGTGATTGGCTTAAAGAAGAAGTTAGAACAATTTCAACAAGAAAGCAAGATCCATATTATATAAGCGATGCTGATATTAAAGAATTGGAAGAAGAAATTTTCCCTTATTGGGAAGGCAAAACAGTAAGTGAACATTGGCTAAATCAAATACCTGAGCAAGTGAGAGAGCTAGCAGTAAATACTGGAATAATAGATGTAGGAATAAAAACACAAAGTGCTGCAGGAGAAATAGCACCTTATTGGGAGGTTATAATAAATAAGGGATTGGGTGTTTTAAAAGATGAATTAAGTGACAAAATTGCACACTTAAATGATTTTGATCCAATTGAATTTGATAAGAAAAAGTATTATACCGCAGCTTTGTTAACTTTAGAAGGTCTATCAATGTATATAGAAAGATTAGGAGAGTTAGCTGGAAAAAAAGCTGAAGAAGCTACTGGCGAAAGAAGGAAAGAGCTAGAAACCATTTCTAAGAATTGTATGGTTTTAGCTGAAAAAGCGCCTGAAACATTCTGGCAAGGAATACAATTTAATTACTTTATTCTGGTAGGGTGCTTAATGGAAGGAAATGGACCATCTTATTCTCCAGGAAGAGTTGATAAATATTTATATCATTTATATGAAAAAGATATGAAGGCGAACAACTTGACTGTAAAAGAGGCACTAGAAATTATTGAAGCATATTATATTAAAACTGCTGAAACCACTTGGTTCTTAAGCGAAAATACAGTAATGTACTTTGCTGGCTATCAACCTTTCCACAGTCTGATTGTAGGTGGAATAGACGAAAAAGGCCATGACATTACAAATGAATTATCGTACTTATTTATTACGGCAAAGATGGATGTCCAATTGCATGGACCTTCTGCATGCGTAAGAGTACATAAGCAATCGCCAGCGGACTTTTTAACACATGTTGCTAAACTAGCTAGGCTTGGAACGGGGTTTCCTGCAATATACAATGATGAATCTGCAATTAAAATGATGCTACTATCTGGCGGAACTATGGAAGAAGCAAGAGATTATCAAATGGTAGGCTGTGTAGAGCCTTTTATTGGAGGAAGAATGGCAAAATGGTCAGATGGCGGACATTATAATTTTGCATCAGGTATTGAATTTGTTTTAACAAATGGTAGAAGCATTATAAATGGCAATAGGCTACTGGGCTTAGAAACTGGAGACCCAACTAAAATGACATTTGAAGAAATTAAACAGGCTACCAAGGATCAGTTAGAATATATGATAAAGGCAATTAGTGTTTGTGCAAATGTTAATGAAAAAGTGTGTGCGGAACTTACTCCTTATCCATTTGTTTCCAGCCTTGTAGAGGGAACTCTTGAAAGCGGAAAGGATTTAACCATAGGTGGAGTTAAGTACACTATAGGGCCAGCTTTGCTTGGAACAGGAATTGCTGACTTAGTAAACTCTTTATCAGCAATAGAAACTCATGTATTTAAAGAAAAAAATATTACGATGGGGAAATTGATTGAAGTTTTAAATGCGGACTTTGTAGGCTATGAAGATGTAAAACTAATGCTTTTAAATAACACTCCTATGTACGGGAATGATATAGAGGAAGTAGATGAATTGGCAGGCGAGTTAACAGATTTTGTTCATCAAGTGATTTCAAATTGCAAATCATGGAGAGGCCCAAGCTTCATATCAGGTTTATACCCAGTGTCTTCAAATGTACCTCATGGTTTGGTAGTTGGAGCATTGCCTTATGGAAGAAATGCAACAAAGGCGTTGGCAGATGGCTGTTCTCCAAACGGTGGTACAGATAATGAAGGACCAACGGCAGTTCTAAAATCTGTTTCAAAAATAAATCATGAAGTGCATACATCTGGAACTTTACTCAACATGAGATTAGACCCTAATAGTGTCCAGGGGGAAGTTGGATTACAAAGGATAGTAAATATTATTAGAACTTTTGTTGATCTAAATATTTATCATATTCAATTTAATGTTACAAATAGCGAGTTATTAAAGTCAGCCCAAGAAAAACCTGAAGAACATAAATCTTTAATAGTCAGAGTTGCAGGTTACAGTGCTTACTTCACTGAACTTTGTGAAGAAATGCAAAATGACATAATTAATAGAACTCTGCACCAAGCGTAACAAGTGAAATGAACATGAATGATAACTTGCTGCAAAAGGGTTTGATTTTTAATAAACAAAAGTTTTCTATACATGACGGTATAGGAATTAGAACCTTAGTCTTTATGAAAGGATGCCCTATTAGATGTATATGGTGTAGTAACCCAGAGTCGCAGCTTCTCAAAAAAGAAATAATGGATGTTAGTGTAAAATGTATAGGTTGCAACAAATGTATAAACTTATGCCCAAAAGGTGCAATAAGTTCTCAATTTGAAATTAAGAGAGAAGAATGTGATGCCTGTGGGAAATGTGTTGAAAAATGTTATGCTAATGCAAAAAAGACTGTAGGTAACTGGGAAACAGTATTTGATGTAGTTTCTGAAATTGAAAAAGATATAGTTTTTTATCGCAACTCGGGTGGAGGAGTAACAATTGGAGGAGGAGAACCTCTCCTCCAATATGATTTTGTCAAAGAAGTCTTTTTACAATGTAAGAAACTAGGAATTCATACAGCTATAGAAACTTGCGGATATGCAGACTGGGAAGTTGCTAAAGGTGTTTTTGAATATGTTGATCAAGTGTTTTATGACTTAAAGCATATGGATAGCAAAAAACACAAAGAACTTACAGGCGTAGGTAACAACCTTATATTGGAAAATGCAAAAAAAATGACAGATATTAAAAATGATATTACTTTTAGAGTCCCATTAATCCCTGGGCTTAATGATGATAAAAAGAATATACATGCAATAGGTTTATTTGTGTCAGATTTAATGAAAAAGGGAAAAGAAATAAAAATTGAAATATTACCTTATCATAATTTAGGAGGTGATAAATACAAATGGTTGAGTAAGGAATATGAACTGTCAAAAAAGGCAACACCTAGAGAAGGTTACAAAGAAGTCTATGAAGAAATACTGAAAAGTTATGGGTGTGATGTTGTTTAACAAAATTTAAAGTTATTTTATTAATTTTTTATGTTTTAGAAAGGAAGTGTATATTATGGTTTGGTCTTATATAGCAACAGGAATTATTTGGATTATAATGTTTTGTGCGGTTCTTGGGTTGATTGGTGCAATTAGGGACCCAGACAAAGGAGTAGGAAGGGAGTTTAATGCAGCATTTAATTGCATGGGAACTGTATTCATACCTTTTGCAGGGATGCTAGCAGCAATGCCTTATATCGAAAAATTTGTACTATGGGCTTTTGGAGGACTATTTGAAAAAATAGGTGCAGATGTAGCCGTTGCCGGAGCCTTAATTGTTGCTCCTGATATGGGAGGATATCAATTAGCAAATTCCTTGGCGGCAAGCCCAGAGACTTGGATAATAGCAGTATTTGTAAGTTATTTAGCTGGCCCAATTTTAGGTTACACAATTCCTATTGGATTTGCCATGTTAGATAAGAGAGATTATAAATATTTTGGATTGGGAACCATGGCAGGATTATTAAGCATTCCTTTTGGAGTTTTCGCAATGATTACTATATTAAAATATTCAGAAACTCCAGTGAGAGGAGAAATCTCCAATGTTACAGAATCTTCATTGATTCTAGACATATCCTGGTATCAGATATTTATTAACCTTCTACCACTTGCAGTATTTTGCATAGTAATAGCTATTTTATTAAAATTATTCATGGATATAATGGTAAAAGGATTTTTAATTTTTGGTAGAGGTTTAGAAATAGCGATAAAGGTAGTTTTGGTATTAGCTATTGTTGAATACTTTACTGGTCTATTCTCTACATTGTTTGGCGATAAATGGTTATTTGATCCTATTATAGCCGATGCGGAAGATCAGTTCAGAGCATTAGAAAATGCCGGGTATGTAGTCCTAATGTTATCAGGTGCTTATCCTATGGTTTATCTATTAAAAAAATATTTATCAAAAGCGGCAACCAAAATTGGAGAGAAAGTCGGATTTTCTGGAAACGGGATAATTGCCTTAATGTCAAGCTGGGCAGAGATAATACTTGTATTTGGATTATTTAATAGAATAAATCCTGCAGATAAAGTAAAAGTAATTGCATTTACAGTATGCGGTTCTTGGTTAATAGGAGCACATCTATCTTTCACTGCTAACTTCCAACCAAACTTAACTGCAATAATATTTGTAGGAAAGATAGTAGGAGCCATAATAGGAATCTTTATCGCTATGGCAATAGCAGTTCCTGCAGCTAAAAGGTTTGAAAAAATAGACCGAGAGAAAGGTATTATTGGCAAAGATGAATACATTAATGATGATTTGACAGCGGAAGAAATAGAAGAACTGACAAAAAATTAAATTACTTTACTGTTGAGATGAAGAAAGTGAAATACCTTATGAAAAAATAGGCATTTGAAAACTTTCATTCAAAAAATTAAAAACTCTATTAAAGGGGTAAATCTACACTTTAATAGAGTTTTGCTTTGTATTTAATGTGAAATAAACGAATGTTAGAAGGTTACTGCTATGCAGCAACCTTCTTTGAGCATATTTTTAATTTACGCAAAATTTACAAACTAACTTCAACACCTATGCCTTTTTCCCTTGAAATCTCAAGAGCTAATTTACCTACAGCGATATCCAAAAGTGCTGTTCCTGTAGCATCATAAACAGTTATATCTTGGGCAGATTCTCTCCCTTTGACTTGTTTATTTATTACATGACCTAACTCTCCAAGAATATCTTCTTTTTGTATTAATCCTTCTTGGATTGGAATTTCGATTTCGCCTACATTACAGTTTTGTTCAAGATCATCAACGAAGACTTTTGATTTTTTCAAAATATTACCATCTATTTCTTGTTTCCCGGACATATCTGCACCTATGCAGCTAATATGAGTGCCTGGCTGAACCCAATCTGACATAATAATAGGGCTTCTAGCAGGCGTAACAGTTATTATATTGTGGCTTTCTT
Organism: uncultured Oscillospiraceae bacterium; assembly: GCA_964370515.1. Taxonomy (GTDB): domain Bacteria; phylum Bacillota; class Clostridia; order Peptostreptococcales; family Anaerovoracaceae; genus CAYJHC01. Next base: position 5,647 of record CAYJJM010000062.1, read on the forward strand.
TTGTAGCTGATTCAATATCTTCAACAACTTCAAATACAACATCCTTAGCAGGAACATAATTACATTCTTCTTTCAATAGTTCTTTTAAACTATTTACAAATTTTCTAGCGTTGTCCAAGGACATAGGATCATACACCCTAATTGTTTTGATTTGTGGGCACAAAATCAGGGTTGCGGCCACTTGGAATGTGGCAACATGACCAGCTCCAATTAATAATAGATTGTTGCTATCTTCCCTTCCTAGATACTTAATGCCTAATGCACCTGCTGCACCTGTACGAATGCCTGTAAGATGAGCTCCATCTAGGAGTCCAATTGGCATTCCTGTTTGGTCATCACAGACAACAACTGTTCCGGCTAAAGCGGGAAGGCCTTTTGAAGGGTTTTCACCAAACCAAGAAACCAATTTTAATCCAAATGCATTGGCTCCTTTTACCCAACCTGATTTAATATCCATGTCAGCTTTCCCTGGATCAAATTCGTGGAATACCAAAGGAAATACCTCAGTTGAACCATTTGCTTTATCTGCATAAACTTCCTTCACAGAATTAATAACATCTTCCATAGACAGAATTGCTTTTGTCTCTTTTGCACTTAATATTTTAATTTTACTCATTTTGTTCCTCCTTTTATTAAAATTAGTTTAACATTTATATGATTATTTTAAAATGTTTTATTTCAAAATAATTGGTGAGAGCATTTTAGGCTCTAAGATATAAATACTTAACTTAATTTATAAATAACTTTGTATATGACATTAGATATAGTTTTTATTAAATAAATACTTGCTGTGATATAGTAATTAATGCTTGGTGCCTTCTAAAACTTACTAGCAAGTAGGTTTAAAATCATCTAGCAACTTAATTTCATCAAATTGGGTTGCGTAAGCATGCACAGCGGGAGTTCCCCCTAGATGCATCAATAAAATCTTACTGCCCTTTTCAAAATGGCCTGACTTTGTCAATTCTTTAAGACCCCTTAGGGCATTACCTTCATAAACAGGATCTACAATTAATCCTTCAAGGCGGGCAAATTCTTTAATTCCCTCAAAAGTAGTAGGGTCGGATTCCCCGTAATGACTAGTATCACAAGCAATTATATCAAAGTCCTCTTGGGAAACTCTAGTTGAAATGTTTAGCATCTCTAATGTGTTATTGGCAAGTTCTTCAACTCTAGCTTTTTTTATAATTGTTTCTTCATCATCTGGAATTCCCACAACCCTAGTTTTGGAACCCATAGCGGCAAGCCCAGCTACAAGTCCAGCTTGAGTAGCACTACTTCCTGTACAATGGACAATATAGTCAAACTCATAACCTAAGCCTTCAGACTGCTTAATGATTTCTACAGCGCAAACTAGGTAGCCTAATGATCCTAGTTTGTTTTCTGAGCCGCCACCTGTAATAAGGTAAGGCTTTTGGCCTTTGGATTGAAGAAATTCGCCAAACTCTTTTAAAGGACCTTGATCCTCAATTGGGCGTTCCTTATTATCTACATACAAATCTGCACCAAATATACTGCTGTACAAAATGTTTCCAACCTTACGATATAGCTCTCCAGCGTCTTTTGTCCATTTGAAATGAAGCAAAGCACATTTCATCCCCGCCTTTGCAGCGGCAGCAGCAGTCTGTCTTGTATGATTAGACTGGATTGCTCCAATTGTTGCAAGAGTGTCAGCTCCATTATTTATGGCCTCTGCAACCAAAAATTCTAATTTACGGGTTTTATTCCCTCCTCCTTCAAGACCATTCAAGTCGGCTCTTTTTCTCCAAACCTCTACATCCTCCTAAGATGAGGATAGTTTATTCAATGGATGAATTGGAGTGGGAAGTGCGGCCAGGGGAAAACGAGGATATTTATCAACTTTTTCCATTATTTCATTGGCAACTTCTTTATTGTACATCTTTAACCTCCTATAACTTGTACTTGGCTTACTTTTGATAAAGCCAATGCTTATTTAAATATTATATCCTTATTATATATTTTTAATCTTAGAAAACTATAACTATGTTGTCAAAAAATATAAATATATTGATGTTTTTTATATTTTAAAGTTAAAAAAATGCTATAATATTCTTGAATATCAATGCGATTAGAAATATATAATATAAAAAAAATGATATTTACTAAATTTCAACTATCCAAAGAAAGACATAAAAGAAAGGAATACATGAAGACGAAAGAAAAAACAGAAGGGCTTAAATATAACGCACAGGGACTTGAAATATTTGATATAGA
>CAYJJM010000063.1:0-1745 GCA_964370515.1 uncultured Oscillospiraceae bacterium
AATACTAGCAACCTTTCTCAATAAAAGATTCAGAAAGAAAAAAATAAGAGTAAAAAGCAAGGAAAAAACATAAAAAAAATACTAATTTGCTGTTGATAATTATTGAAAATTAGACAAGAGTTTAAATTGTGTGAAAAAAACATGAAAATGAGACCCTAACTTGTCTAATATTTAACAAACTATTTACGCAAAAGATAGAAAGTCTTAAAATATTAACACTAAATATAATACAAAATGATAAAGTGTATAAGTGTATGTCAGAATTAGAAAACTAGAGGAGGAAAAGATGGAAGCAAGCAAAGAAAAAATAGATCTAAATTTGATTAAACCTATTTTAGATCAATACAGAGACATGGAGGGAAATCTTATTATTATTCTTCAAAAGGCACAAGAAATTTATGGTTACCTGCCAAGAGAAGTAGTAAAAGAGATTTCAAAAGAAACAGGATATAGCCAAGCCAAGATTTTTGGGGTGATTACTTTCTATGCCCAGTTTAGGTTAGAACCTATTGGAAAATATTTAATTATGCTATGTCAAGGAACCGCCTGTCATGTTAGCGGCTCAAAGGCTGTAGAAGATGCAATAGTAGATTTCCTGGGGATAAACGATGGAGAGACTACAGAAGACGGGTTGTTCACATTGAACAATATGGCATGTTTGGGGTGCTGTTCCCTAGCTCCTGTTATGATGATTCAAACAGAAGATGGAGAAGAGACTTACGGAAACCTTACAAAAGAATCAACAATTAAAGTTTTAAAGGACATTATGAGAAAGGAAGCTCCAAATGAAGATATTAATAGGACAAGGTAGTTGTGGTATTGCCTCAGGTGCAAAAAAGACTGCTGCAAAATTTGACAAAATACTAAAAAAAGATGGAATTGATGGACAGGTTTTAGTAACAGGCTGTATTGGTGTTTGCTATCTAGAACCAATAGTAGATATATATGATGAAAATGGAAACTTAACTAGATATACAAAATTAACAGAAGACAAAGTTGAAAGAGTTGTAGAAGAGCACCTTAAAGGAGGGAATGCAGTAGAAGAATTCTTGATGCCTGAAACAGGTAAAGAGTTTTTGGAAAAACAAACAAGAATAGCTTTAAAAAACTGTGGGATCATTAACCCTGAAATGATAGACGACTATATAGCAGCAGGCGGGTATGAAGCCCTTAAAAAAGCTCTTAAAATGACAGAAGATGAAATATGCAATGAGATATTAGAATCAGATCTAAGAGGTCGTGGAGGCGGCGGATTTAAAACAGGGATAAAATGGCAACAAGTAAAAAGACAAACTAGCCCTATTAAATATGTTGTATGTAATGCTGACGAAGGAGATCCAGGTGCATTTATGGACAGAAGCATTATGGAGGGAGACCCTCACAAAATGATAGAAGGTATGATAATTGCAGCCCTTGCCACAGGTTCAACAGAAGCTTATGTATATGTTAGAGCAGAATACCCATTGGCGGTAGAAAGATTATACAAAGCAATAGAACAAGCAGAAGCAAAAGGATTCTTGGGAGAAAACATTCTAGGATCAGGAAAAAGCCTGAAAATGAATATAAACCTTGGAGCGGGAGCCTTTGTATGCGGAGAAGGCTCAGCACTTACAGCTTCAATTGAAGGTCAAAGAGGAATGCCGAGAGTTAAACCACCAACAACAGTAGAAAAAGGGCTTTTTGAAAAACCAACAGTACTAAACAATGTAGAAACATTTGCAAATGTGCCTGATCTAATCAATATG
>CAYJJM010000063.1:1755-7856 GCA_964370515.1 uncultured Oscillospiraceae bacterium
ATGACAGCAGCTGAATACAAGAAGATAGGAACACCAAAAAATGCAGGAACAAAAGCATTTGCCCTTACAGGAAATGTAAATAATACAGGGCTTATAGAAGTACCTATGGGAACTACTTTAAGAAAAATAATATTTGAGCTTGGCGGAGGCGTAAAAAATGGCAAGAAATTCAAAGCGGTCCAAATTGGTGGACCATCAGGAGGATGTTTAACAGAACAACATCTTGATTTACCACTTGATTTCGATAGCCTAGCAGCAGTAGGAGCTATGATTGGTTCAGGTGGTCTAGTAGTAATGGATGAAGACACTTGCATGGTTAGCATAGCTAGATTCTTTATGCATTTTACACAAGAAGAGTCTTGTGGTAAATGTGTTCCATGTAGAGAAGGTACTCACATAATGCTAGAATTACTAGATGACATAGTGGAAGGTAGAGGAACAGAAGAAACAATAACAAACCTATTGGATCTAGGACAAACAATTTGCGACACAGCGCTTTGTGGACTTGGTAAAACTGCGCCAAACCCTGTAATTAGTACAATAGATCAGTTTAAAGATGAATATATGGCACATGTAATCGATGGAGTATGTCCAACAGGTCAATGTGTAGCCTATAGAATGTATCAAATCATTGAAGACAAATGTATTGGTTGTGGACTGTGCAAGAAAGTATGCCCTGTAAACACAATTACAGGACAATTAAAAGAACCTCATGTAATTGATACAGAAAAATGTATCAAATGTGACGCTTGCAGAACAGCATGTAAATTTGATGCTATAGTTATAGGTTAAGTAAAGGAGGACAGATAAAATGATGACAGGTAAAAAAATTATGTATGTGAATGGAGAAGCTGTTCCATTTACTGATGAACCTAATGTGCTGGCGGTAGTTAGAAAAGCAGGTATTGATATTCCTACACTATGTTACTACTCTAACCTTTCAATATACGGAGCATGCAGAATGTGTATTGTAGAAAACGAATGGGGAGGAATTGAAGCTTCATGTTCATTACCGCCAAAAGAAGGAATGAAAGTTAAGACAAACACACCAAAACTTTTAAAACATAGAAAAATGCTAGTAAAGATGCTGCTTTCTTCTCACTGTAGAGAATGTACAACTTGTGCAAAAAGTGGAAAATGTGGATTGCAAGATTTAGCAAAGAGATTTGGAATTAGAGAAGTTAGATTTGATAAAACAGAAAAAGCCTTTAAAGATGAGTTCAAAATTGACACTTCAAGTAAATCCATAGTAAGAGACCCTAATAAATGTATCCACTGTGGAGATTGCGTAAGAATGTGTAGCGAAATCCAAAATGTAGGTGCTATAGACTTTGCACATAGAGGATACAACCTAGAAGTAACAACAGCATACAACGATCCACTTGCAGAAACTCAATGCGTAAATTGCGGAAAATGTGTATCTGTATGCCCAACAGCAGCTCTTACAATTAAAGACCAAAGAGATAAAGCATGGAATGCCATAAGTGACGACGAACTTAGAACAATCGTTCAAGTTGCACCAGCGGTAAGGGCAGCCTTAGGAGAAGAGTTTGGACTTAAAGGAGAAAATGTAATGCCTTTGATTTCAGCAGCCTTGAGAAAGCTAGGATTTGACGAAGTTTATGATACTTCATTTAGTGCAGACTTAACTGTAATAGAAGAGTCAAACGAGCTACTTGAAAAAATCAAAAGCGGAGCAAAATTGCCGCTGTTCAGTTCATGCTGTCCAGGTTGGATGAGATATGCACAATACAATCATCCTGAACTTTATGACCAAATTTCAACATGTAAGTCACCTATGGAAATGTTCTCAGCAGTTGTAAAAGAAGATGCAAAGGTAAACAAGGATGAGCAGGAAGACAAGAGAAAACCGTATATTGTAGCTATAATGCCTTGTACAGCTAAGAAAGACGAAGCAGCTAGAGAAGAATTTAAAGTAGATGGAGAAAGAAGAACTGACCTAGTTTTGACAACTCAAGAACTTGCTAATATGATTAAGCAAGCAGGAATCTGTTTTGATGAATTAGAACCAGAATCTCACGATTTACTATTTGGAATGTACTCAGGAGCTGGTGTAATATTTGGTGTTACAGGTGGGGTTACAGAAGCTGTAATTAGAAGGCTTGTGGCTGATAAATCCAATGTTTCATTTACAAATATTTCTCATGTAGGAGTAAGAGGACTTGAAGGAGTTAAGGAAATTAGAGTTCCTTATGGCGACATAGAAGTAAAGATTGCTATGGTAAATGGATTGAAAAACACAGAAGAACTTTTGAAGAGAATAAAAGCAGGAGAATCTGAATATCACTTTGTAGAAGTAATGGCTTGCCCTAGCGGATGTATCAATGGAGGAGGTCAGCCTAAATCTAACATAGATGATAGAATTGCAAGAGCGAGAACCTTATATGTTGATGATAAACTATCAGAAATTAGACATTCAGACGCCAACCCATTTGTGAAGAAATGCTACGACGATGTAATCAAAGACAAAGCACACGAATTATTGCATGTTCATTACAAAATAGACTAGCCGACACTCCCAAGACTTGAAGAGGATAGGACATACATTTAAAGGAATACCGCCTAGAAATAGGTGGTATTTTTGATTGGAAAGGCCTGTGAATATATTGAATGGGAAAAAGAGGGTATGCTGAAAATGCCCCATTAACCATATGTCATGATTTATACTTACAAAAATACACAAAAAAAACAAATAAATTCAAACAAGTATGTTATAATTGCCTTATAAAAATCTGAGTAAACTGTGAAGCTGTTTTCTGTTTTAGTATGTTCAAAGTATCTAATGAAATCATTTTAAAATTATTCAGGAAAATAGAAAAAAGAAGTTTTAATTAAGAGCATTTGAGAAAGGAGAGTTGTGATATAGAAATATATCATGCAAAAAAGCGATGAAAAAATTTAGTCTTTTATTACTGTCAATCCTAATGATATCAATGTTTACCGCATGTACTTCTGAGTTAGATGAAAAAGTAGAACTTATAACAGGAAGTATTGATTCGGATGTTAAAGGTGTGATTACAGATGACTATTTGTATAGTGCAGGCTATAATGAGGAGGAAGCATTGGCAGATAGAACCACACTTATTGAGGATTTAGTACATAATACATTGTACTATTACGGTTATTCAGAAACAGTAGATCTTGCAGAAATTGAAAAAATCGCACCACTTTATGAGGAACTTTTTGAGAACTTTGAATATACGGTTAAAGACGCAGTAATTGATGAAGAGGGAAATGTTACTGCTACAATCGCATATAAGCCTTTTGCCATAGAGAGTGCTTTGACTGAAATAGCTAATCCTTTTTATGACCAAGTAACTGCAGAAGAAGCAGGTGACCTTGTTAAAGTGGATGCGGAATTATATGGGCTATTTGAGACAGAATTAAAGAAATTCCTTGAAGAACCAAAATATGAGGATGAAATTACTGTGGATATTACAGTATATGTTTATCCTGTAGAAGCTGATTCTGAATATGACTTTGGCTGGGAACTTTCGGATGAGTATTATGGCGAATTTTTTTATGGTATTATAGGTTTTGCAGAAGAGTATTAATAATAGTATGAATAATAGTTGTATAATAAATTAAGAAGTCTTGTCCCCCAAAGTTTTTTATAAAACTATGTAAAAAACAATGTGAAGAGTAATTACAAAGGAGACCCAAATACACGCAAATCACACTCAAAACAGGACACAAGACGGAGTTGCAAGGGCACAAGGCGGATTCAAAACAAACATTTCAGAGAAAAGCCAACCTATGGTATAATGAATAGGTGGCTTTTTTATATTAGACCTCATCTAATATAAAGCGAGGGAAAAGCACCAAATAAAATGCGTATAAAAACAAATGCTAAAATGTGCGGCTGATCCAAATAAAATAAGTAGGAGAGAAAAAATGAAAACCAGCGGAAAAATGTTATTGATTAAATTAGCTTTTGGAGTGGTATATGTACTATCTATACTGCAACCTTTTTTTGCACAAATAGGCTACCACATATTCGGTGCAGTAATATTGATTGCCATAGCTTCTATTGTAAGCTACATTCTAACTAATAGAGAATACTTAAAGTTAAATGGCAACAAAAAAGACGATATATACTCTACCTTTGTCTTTCGCCAAAAGATACAGGCGGCAGTTGGAATTGCCTTAGGTATGAGTCTGGTAGGAGTTAACTGCTACCTTGGAATGGAAAAGTATGGAGAAACATTTAACTGGTTTTGGATATAGACTAATATAATAATCTTTAATCAACTTAAATTCACTTGTTTTTAAAAGAATATAATGTAAAAGAGTATAATTTGCCAGTAATATATTGACTAGCTTCTCAAGAGTAGATAGCAAACATAGACAGGAAACATAGATAGCAAACATAGATAGCAAACATAGATAACAAACATAGATAACAAACATAGATAACAAACATAGATAACAAACATAATAGAAAGACTTAATTGACTTGATAAAACAAAAAAGGAAAACTCATGTTCAAATTAAAATCAGAATTTAAACCTAGCGGAGCCCAACCAGAAGCAATAGAAACTTTGGTAAATAGAATAAACGCAGGAGAAGAAAGTCAGGTTCTTCTGGGCGTAACAGGCTCAGGAAAGACTTTTACTATGGCCAATATTATAGAGAAAATTAACAGGCCGACCCTTATTATTTCCCACAACAAAACTTTGGCAGCACAGCTCCACGGAGAGTTTAAGGAGTTCTTCCCAGAAAACGCAGTAGAATATTTTGTGTCTTACTACGACTATTATCAGCCTGAAGCCTATGTGCCTTCAACAGATACTTACATAGAAAAAGACTCGGACATTAATAGTGAAATCGAAAAACTTCGCCACTCCGCAACTGGTGCACTAGCTGAGAGGAAAGATGTAATTATTGTTGCCAGCGTTTCTTGCATTTATGGACTTGGAAGTCCTATTGACTATGAAACCCAAATGCTTAGCTTGAGGCCATCAATGGAAAAACCTAGGGATGAAATTCTTAAAAAATTGGTAGAAATCCAGTATGGCAGAAATGATATAGAGTTTGATAGAGGAACTTTCCGAGTTAGAGGAGATATAATTGATGTGTTTCCAGCAGGCTCTGAATATCCTGTTAGGATTGAAATGTTTGGTGATGAGATAGAAAGTATCAAAGAATTTAATCCTTTAACAGGTGAAATATTAGGACTAAGAATGCATGTTGCAATATATCCTGCTTCCCACTATGTTACAAGCAAAGAAAAGATGGAAGCCGCAATCAAAAGCATAGAAGAGGAGCTAGAGGAAAGGCTCGTTTGGTTTAAAGATCGGGGTTTACTCCTAGAAGCACAGAGAATAGAGCAGAGAACACGATTTGATTTGGAAATGCTTAGGGAAATAGGGCATTGCAAAGGCATTGAGAACTACTCAAGACATCTTAACGGACTTCCGCCAGGAACAAGACCCTATACTTTAATTGACTATTTCCCAAAAGATTTTTTGATTATAATAGATGAATCCCATGTTATGCTTCCCCAACTTAGAGCCATGTATCACGGAGATAAATCACGAAAAGAATCTTTGGTAGAGTATGGATTTAGATTGCCATCGGCTTTTGATAACAGGCCACTTCAATTTGCAGAGTTTGAACAGCTTAAAAATCAAATTCTCTATGTTTCGGCAACTCCTGCTCAATATGAAATAGAAGAAAGCGGAGGAGTTAGTGCAGAACAAATAATTAGGCCTACAGGACTATTAGATCCTGTAATAAACATAGAACCTACCAATGGGCAGATAGACCATTTAATTGGTCAAATTAACGAAACCACAGCCAAAGGATACAGAACTTTAGTTACAACACTTACTAAAAAAATGGCAGAAAGTTTAAGCGGCTTTTTTGAAGAGGCAGGAATAAAGGCAAAGTATCTTCATTCGGATATAGATACCTTGGAAAGGTTAGAGATAATTAGAGATTTAAGGCTAGGGCAGTTTGATGTGCTAGTAGGTATAAACCTTCTAAGAGAAGGCTTGGACATTCCAGAGGTAGGCCTAGTTGCTATATTAGATGCTGACAAGGAAGGCTTCTTGAGGACAGAAACTTCATTGGTGCAA
>CAYJJM010000064.1:0-4378 GCA_964370515.1 uncultured Oscillospiraceae bacterium
CTTCAATAAAAATTCCATATGCCCTAAGAGCGACTGCACTTGCTCTCTGATGCAATTTTTTTTCATCAATTATTACAATATTCCCCTTTTTTTCCATAGTAGTTTTAAATTCTAGTAATTGGTTTCCATATGCCTCTACTCCATCACCATAGAATATGATTTTTCTTTCTTCCTTATTTTCTATGTTCTCCAAAAGTTTTAAAAATTCATCAAGCATATATGGCGCCCCTTTGATAATGACTCTTTCTTCTGCCGTAAAGTTTTCACTAACGCCTACATATGCACCTCCATATATCTGCCCCCTTCTGGCATTAAATATTGGACAAACTAGATAGCAGTCTTCTTTTATAAGTGCAAAGGCTTCCAAGGAGCTAACCCCTACCAATGGTTTATTCAAAATTTGCCCCATAGCCCTGGCCATGGAGACCCCCGCCCTAATACCCGTATATGAGCCTGGTCCTTTTGATACGCCAATAACATCTATATCTTTTACTTTTATATCTGCTTTTTCCATTAATTTCTTTGTAAGGGGAAGCATCTCTTGTACATGGGATATTCTATTTTTTGATTGCTCTTCATAAATAGAAATAGAGCCCTCTTTTCCTTGGTCAATTAAAAGACTTACACTACAAAAAGGCCCTGTGGTATCAATTGCATATATAATGATTTTTTTTCTTTTTTCTGTCATTTTCTTTCCTGCGATTAATTTTCTATACTTCTTAATTTAAATCAAAATTAAATTTATATTTCCTCGTGTTTTCTTCTATAGTTTCTATCCATATTGTGTATGTTTCTTCTGGCAAAATTTCTTCTATAATATCTGCCCATTCAATCACTGTTATTCCATTTCCATAAAAATATTCTTCATATCCGATTTCTTCCATTTCTTCTATGCTACCAATACGATACACATCAAAATGAAATAAAGGAGTATGGCCACTTTTATATTCCTGGACAATTGTAAATGTGGGGCTAGTTATTCTTTCCTTAACGCCCAAAGCCTGGCCTAAATATTTTGAAAATGTGGTTTTCCCTGCACCTAACCCTCCTATTAAGGCAATTACATCTCCTATTTTTAAAACTTTAGCAATTTTCTCTGCAATTTTTTTTGTGTCATTTTCATTTTTTGCTATGAATTCCTTCATTTTAATGCCCCTTTTATTTTTCATCTGTGCGAATTGCTATCATATCTTAATATTTTCATTGTTCCAGATTATAGCTTATCTTAATATTTTTGTTATTTCAAATTGCAACATATCTTAATATTTTTATTGCTCTAAATTGCAACATGCCTTGATATTTTTATTGTTCCAAATTGCAGCTTGTCTTACTATTGCTATTTATGTAAAATTCCTGAAATTTTTTTATATATGATAAATGTAATTAAAGAGTTTAACCCAGCCTTAACCAAGTTAAACAAAAGTATGAAAGGCATTAAGGACAATACCGCCTCAACCGGAACCATCATAAATTTTGGCGTAATAAGTAAATTTGCAAAAAACATTACGCATGTCATGGACACAGAGCCCACCGCAAGTCCTACTACTGCACTTTTTTTATTTTTCTTTCTTTTGTATATTATTGAAGCTATCCCCACCAAAGTGCTCGTTGCTATTATATGCATTATTATTCCATATATTCCACTGGCAGCACTAACTGTAATCCCTTGTAATACGGATACTACTATCGTTAATAAAATCCCTGCCAACGGGCCAAAAGCAAATCCACCAATTAATATGGGTATGTCCGCTGGATCATATTCCAAAAATGGAACGGCCGGAAAAATCGGAAATCTTATGAAGTAAACCAGTATTATTGAGATTGCAGCAAGCACTCCCATTTTAGCAATTTTAATTGTCTTTTTTTGATTAAGCGTAATTTTACTTTCTTGTTTTTTCATTTTCTTTTCTCCTTCTAAAATTGTTCTCATTTTAAATCTGTCAGGAAACAAAATTTGCCTTGAAACATTTTCTTCAAGGCAAACAAGAAATACATAAGTATCTAAGTTTCTTTCATCCGGACTATACCGTCGGTGCTGGATTCTAACCAGCTCTGCTGTAAAAGCTCGTGGACTTATGGCCGTAGCCCTTCACCACCGGTGGGGACTTTCACCCCGCCCCGAAACAGATTTCACTACTAATAAAAGAGTACCATATATGCCAGCCTTCGTCAACACTATCCTGTTTAAAGAAACTTTAGTCCTCCATTTCTTCTGTTTAAACAAACATTAATTGTTTTCTTCGGATAAAATCCTCGGCTACTATTAGCCAAATTCCTAACGATTGCACATATATCAATCTTATATTATTTGCTATTTTTCATAAGTAATATATTTTTTATTAAAATCTTCAAGTTTCATAGGTCTATCAAAGAAGTATCCTTGCCCTTTTTGGCAATTCATGCTTTTTAATAGTTCATATTGCTCAACTACTTCTATACCTTCTGCTGTAGATATTAAGTCACCAAATTCCTCACAAATTGTCAAAGCAACATTTGTAAGTATTTGTGCTTTTCTATCTGTATGAACATTCTTTATTAGGCTCATGTCTATTTTAAGTTCATTAAATCCATTCAAGGCAACACTTTCCAAGTTAGAACTTCCGCTTCCAAAATCATCCAAAGATACTCTAAATCCTGCTCCCTTAAAGTCTTCTATAACTTTTTGCAATAAGTCCTTGTCTATAGTGTTTATAGTTTCTGTAACTTCTATAATAATCTTCCTCTTTTCAATACCATATTTTTCACAAAGGTTTGAAAATATTTCTATAATATTATTCTCTGCAACCGTCAATCTAGAGCAGTTTATTGAAATTTCAATATTTTCATTTATTTTCTTTTTTTTCCAGTCTTTTAAAGTCTTACACACATACTCAAATACAAAAATATCAAGTTTGTGTATTATTCCCTCTCTTTCATAAAAGGGAATAAATTCTCTTGGTAAATGCACTTGATTTTCTGAATCTACACTTCTTAACAGAGCCTCTGCTCCACAGATTTCATCTGTTTGAATATTTATTTGCGGTTGAAAATATACTGTGAATCTTCCTCTCTCTATTTCTGCTTCTACATTTTTTAGGAGCATTAAAGAGTGTGGACTTTTATTTTCTTCTTCTTTCTTTTCGTCTAATTTTTCATTCCAAGTATGCCATATAGTAACTCCAAATCCTTTTTCATTTTCAAAAATTTCTTTTATGACTTTTACTTTGCTCTCAAAATATTTTTGGCTTACACCCGTTTCTAAAACAGCAAATTCGTTTCCACCAATTCTGTAGGCACTTCCTTCGGTGTTTCTGTTGAGAATACTGCCTATTTTTTTAATAACTGAATCCCCAAATTTGACTCCTTTGTTGCTGTTTATATCGCTAAGTTGTCTTATATTTAAATATAAAATACCCAAAGATATGCTTTCGTTACTATCTATTTTTTCTAACTCTTCTAGCTTTTTAATATAACTATAGCGGTTTTTACTTCCTGAAATTTCGTCGATGTTGCTTAGTTTATCCACTTCCAGGAGCAGGTCATTCTTGCTTATATACGCCGCTATAAAGGTAACTACTGTTTTTATAAGCCATCTTTTTTCAATATTATCCTTACTATTTTCCACACCCAAAAGTCCTATCAAATTGTCTTTTCCGTCTTTTATTGGCGCAGAAATTAGTGTTCTTACATTTTGGCTTTTAAATATTTCTAAAAAAAGTTTATTATATTCATATTCTTCTTCTACTCTTTCAAAATAGCAGACACCATTTTCATCTGTTGCATTTAATATTTTGCGAATAATTTCTACTGGCACTTGGTTTAAATCTTTAATTCTTGATTTTATATTTTTATTATTCCATTCATAGGTGTTCCTCATGGTATCTTTCATCTCTTCCAGTTGGAAAATAGTAATTCGATCTCCCTTGAAAAATTCCCCAATAGTTTTGAGTATTCCATTTATTGACCCTTGGGGAGTTTCTCCAAAATGAAGAACCTTAATTGCTTCTAAAAGAAAATTTTGCTCTTCTAGTTTTTTATTTATTTCTTTTTCTAATATATTTCTTTTGGTAATGTCTATACCTATCTTAAGCCCAACCAACTTTCCTTTTAGTGGAATTAGCTTATCTCTAAAAAGGTATATCTTCCCATCTTCAAGATACTCTTCTATTCTTTCGTAAACTTCAGTTTCATTAAGCTCTTTATTTGTGCAATCCTTACATGGGGAGGTTCTGTTCTTTAATATCTCATAACATTTTTTGCCAATCCACTCTTTTTCTTCTTTATATCCTAGTCTTTTTTCCGCTTCCTTATTTAGATAATATAGATCATAGGATTTAATATCTGAAATATAAACAAAATTATTTGTATATTTCCCTACATAGGAAGAAATTTTATTATA
>CAYJJM010000064.1:4415-5149 GCA_964370515.1 uncultured Oscillospiraceae bacterium
CTTTGCAATATACTGTAGCGTATTTATTTCTTTTTCTTTCCACACTCTTTTTTCTGTACAAGAGTCCACCCCAATAAAGAAAGGGATATATCCATCACTTATTATTTGAGCATGAAGAATAGATTGAATATTTTGGTTTTCTACATATTCTTTACTTTCTATTACCTTGAAAAAGCCACTTGCATCATTAGTGTATAATATTCCTTGTATCGCCTTCTCAAAAAGCTCTTCATATTTATCTTTAGATACTTCTTGCAAATTTTTCTTTTGTTTTTTTATGCCTTTTCTACACCACTCATATGTGTTATTATAAGTTTTCCCTTTATTAAATGTTTCGTGTATATAGCATCTGTCCGCATTATACTTATTTCCTATCAATTCCATTGCTTTGCTTATGGATAAATCATCACTATTTCCAGAGTATAAAATTTTAAAAACTTCTCCCACTAAGTCATGGTCAAAATAAATTCCTGATACCCTATGTATTTTATCCAACTTTTTTAGTTCCATTTTATTTTCACTTACAGTATCTCTAGAATAAAAAGTGTATTGATTCTTACCATTTGCCTTGGCCTTATATAACGCTTTGTCAGCATTTTTGTACATTTCACTATAAGTTCTTTCTTTGGAATCTGTTACTTCAACACCTACGCTAGCAGAAATATGTTTAACTCTTTCACCCTCTATCACCAGTGCATTAAACATATTTAATATTTCTTCTGCCTTATTTTCAG
>CAYJJM010000064.1:5159-7794 GCA_964370515.1 uncultured Oscillospiraceae bacterium
CAATTTCTATTGCTCTTACATCTTCTATAAAAGCTATAAACTCATCTCCGCCTAATCTTACAACTATGTCTGAAGATCTAAAAACCTTTTTAATTCCTTGGGCTACTCGTCTCAAAACTTCATCGCCAAAGAAATGTCCCATAGTATCATTCACTTCTTTAAAGTTGTCAATATCGATAATAAAGAAAGCTTGCATTTTATCCTTATATTTTAATATTTTTTCTTTTATTATTTCCTCGCCACTTACTTTGTTATAGCATTCTGTAAGAAGATCTGTTTTACTCAAGATTTCTAATTTTTTCTGTTCATTTATATCCACACCTTTTCCCACGGCATAAATCGGTTTCATATTGTTGTCATAAATAAAGGAATACTCCATTCTATGGTATTTGACAGAACCATCTTTTTGCAAGTATCTAATTTCCAAAGGCTCATATACTCCATTATTTATATTATCTATAAGTTTCAAATATTTATCTATATCATCATTGTAAACTCGCTCTTTTTCCAGTAATGTATTCGCGTTTACTTCTATCCCATTTTTATATCCATTTTCTAAAACAACTTTGCCATAATATTTAACTATAGATGTTCTAACATCAAAAACAAAAAACCATTCTTCTGATAGTTCCGAAAGCTTTTCCACTAAAGTTTTGTCAGAAATATTGTTCAAAAAATAATTCTCATAGCTGTTATCTTTGTTATTTCCTATAAATTCTGGCCTTAAATCTCGTTGGTATACTATTATTATACCATCTTCTTTTTCGCCAGCTCTTTTTAATGTTATTTCACATGGGAGTTCATTTCCTTCGAAATCTAGGTGCATCCAATAAAAGTTTTCTTTGCCTTCGACAACAGTATTATGAATATACTCCTTGGCTAGTTCTCCACTTATGCCACCACTAGGTTGTCTATATGGAGACATTCTAGAAATGGTTTCAACCAAAGAAACACCTTCCTCTATGCCTATAAGGTCTCTCGCCTTTTGATTAGAAAGTAAAATTTCCATCTCGCTATTAAAAATATACATAGCCAAAGGACTAGCATCAACAATCACTTGGAAAATTAAATCATGATTTTCCTTTTTGTTTGTCCATTTCCCCAATGATTTTTTTTCTTCTTTTTGCGGAGATATTCTTTTGTTACTCATTTTATTTCCCCTTTATTTTGCAAGGCGGTAGATTGCCTCAGCATATATCTTAGTAAGCTGGATAAGTTGTTCTACCTCAATATATTCATCCTTTTGATGGGCGTTTTTTCCTTCTCCTGGGAAAGTCGGTCCAAATGCATATACATTTTTTACTGCTCTTGCATAAGTACCTCCTCCTATAACCATAGGTTTATCTTCTTTCCTTCCTGTCCATTTCTGATATATATCCATAAATTCTAAAATCAATTCACTGTCTGCAGGTACATATATTGGCTTTTCATGTTTCCCTTTTATCAAGCCTATATTATATTGGTTAAAGATGGTTTCCATGGAAGAAAAGATATCTTGTTCTGTAATTGTAACAGGGTAACGAACATTAATTGTAATCTTTAGTATTTTTCCATCTCCTTCTACAACTCCAACATTAAATATGGTTTCTCCCGATGGTTCATCTTCAAAAAAACAACCTACTTTTTTTCCATTGATTTCAAACCCTATATGTTCATTATAAAATTTTACGAAATCATTTACATCTTCACTTAAAAAATTTATATTCCCTAAGAATCCAAACATTGCAGAAATAGCATTTTCGCCTAGCTGAGGGCTTGCCCCGTGAGCCGATACTCCTTTGGTGGTTAATTCTATGCTTTTACCTACAGGTTTTATTTTTACTTCTTTGCCTGTTTTTTCAATGTATATTTTTGCTTTTTCTTTTATGTCCTCATAGGCTTTATTATTCTCAGCAAATATAACTACTCTGCAGTAATCCGGCACCATATTGGCAGCATTTCCACCTTTTATGCTTCTAAGTTCAATTCCTTTTCCAATAACTTTTCCTATTTTTTTTCCTAAGTCAAATACTAAAATGCCTTTTTCTCCATGTATAACAGGAAAATCCCCATCTGGAGTAAATCCAAAATCAGGTGCCTCCTCTTTATTAAGGTAATATTTTATTCCCTTCCAGTTGGTTTCTTCGTCTAGCCCCAAAATAAGTCTTACCCTCTTGCTGAGGACTACTCCAGCATTTTTTAATGCCTTCATAGCATAAAAAGCAGCTATTGTTGGGCCTTTATCGTCAATTGCCCCTCTCCCATAAAGCTTTCCATCTACAACTTCTCCTCCAAAAGGTTCTTTAGTCCATCCCGTTCCTTCCGGAACCACATCTAAATGGCAAAGTATCCCCATTATTTCTTTTCCGCCTTCCAGTGAAAGGTCTATGTGTCCACCATAATTGTCAATATTTTTGTAAGGCATATTTTCTTTAGCTGCCAAAGAAAACATAAACTCCATGGATTTTTGAACTTCCTCCCCAAATGGGTATATGCTTCCTTCATGGTCTTCTGCTACACTTTTTATTGAAATTAAGGAACGAAGATTCTCTATAATCTCGTCCCTTAGCATGTCAATTTTTTTCTCTACAATATTAAGCGCCATCTTATTGGACTGCCTCCACTTTTTCTATTTCGGGATAGCTTTCCTTTAATA
>CAYJJM010000065.1:0-5194 GCA_964370515.1 uncultured Oscillospiraceae bacterium
TACTTATTTGCTATGAAGTTGGGTAATCTTTCTTGGAGGGGACAAGGAATGTTGCGTCCCAAAGAAGATCCTCTTGTTTATTCGAAACAATTGAAAAGAAGAATAGAAATCATAAAAAGTGCGTTTTTATCATTCTTTATTGGATTATTAACCTTAGGGTTAGGGTTGTTTATTGTATATACAGCAGATAAGGAAAATCTATATATATGGATGCTGATAGGTTGGGGCTTCCTATTTGTATTAGTAATAAATCCTTTGATTTACTATATTGCAATGCCAAAGCCACTGTACAAACATGTTAGATATAAAGAAAGCTTAACAGAGGTAGAAATGGAACAGTTTGTAGAAAGAAAAAGCGAAAAAAGTAGAGCCGATAGAATATTAAAAAAATACAAAATTTCTGGACGGAATAAGTATATTGATGATGACGATTTCTAAAAAGCAAATAAAAAATAAAAATATTAAATAAAAAAACGGATAATGATATACAATTTGACTATAGCATTATCCGTTTAACTTTACATTATTATTCAATAACTTGTTTCCAATGAATTGGTTTTTAGAGTAATTTTTTTAGTGCATTAACTAAAGCTATAACTTCGTTTTTTTCGGTAGCCCAAGACATGGCAAATCTAACGGCCCATTTATCATTACTGATCTTTTTCCATGGCATAAAGAAAAAGTCTTTTTCCAATTTGGAAATAATATCAGAAGATAAAATAGGAAAAACTTGATTTGTAGGAGAGTCAATTAAAAGTTCCACACTTAATTCTTTTAAATGTTTAGTAAGAAGTTCCCCCATTTTCGTGGCATGTTCTCCCAATTGAAAATAGAGATCATCTTTAAAAAATTCCTCAAACTGAACTCCCAGTAACCTTCCTTTAGCAAGGAGTGCTCCCCTCATCTTTATGAAATATCTAAAATTTTCAGTTAAATCCGGATTGCAGATTACAAAGGCTTCTCCCATCATGGCACCGTTTTTTGTTCCACCAATATAAAAGGCGTCCACATTTTCACTTATAAATTTAAGGTCAAGGTCATTTTGCTGGGAACCAAGGCCAGAAGCCAATCTGGCTCCATCTAAATAAAGAAGCAAATTGTGTTTTTGGCAAGTTTTCCTGATCTCTTCAATTTCTTTCCTTGAATACAGTGTTCCAACTTCTGTTGGAAAAGAAATTGTAACTAACTTAGGAAGAGCCATATGTTCATCCTCATGGTCATCCATGATGGCCTCAATATCATCAGGATATAATTTTCCATCAGTAGAATTAGTTAATAATATCTTATGACCAGAAGCCTCAATTGCACCTGTTTCGTGAACTTGAACATGTGCAGTTGAAGGAGCAATTACTGCATGGTAAGGTTTAATAAAAGAAGATAAACCTAGTACATTGCATTGGGTTCCTCCGGGAATGAAATGAACATCTACATTTTCATTTCCGATTGCCTTTTTTATTAGCACAGAAGCATTCTCACAAAACATATCTAAACCATAGCCATCAGTGTGGATCATATTGCTTTTTTCCAAAGCTTTTAATATTCTAGGATGGCATCCTGTGCTATAGTCATTTCGAAAACATATCATAATCTATTACCGATTTACCTTTCAAAGTATTTTTGATATAATTGATATGCTTATTATTAAATAAGCTGAATATTATTATAACACAAAGGGGAATAAATGAGAAACAATTTAATAGCAACTACAACATTTGGCTTAGAAGCCGTTGTAAGACGAGAAATAGAACAATTGGGATATAATGTTATAAAAACAGAAGATGGGAAAATAACCTATGAAGGTGATGAAAGAGCTATTGTTAGAAGCAACCTTTGGTTAAGATGTGCAGACAGGGTTCTTTTAAAAATGGGGGAGTTTAAGGCCCTTGAGTTTGAAGATTTATTTCAGCAAATAAAGGGAATTCCATGGGAAGAAATTATCCCATTAGATGGAAAAATTTTAGTTACAGGTTCTTCGGTAAAGTCAAAATTAAGTAGTGTTCCTGCTTGCCAGTCAATAAGCAAAAAAGCAATTATAGAAAGAATGAGAGAAACATATGGAGTAGAAACCTTTCAGGAAACAGGAGCAATATATAAGATTAAAATTTCTCTTTTAAAAGACATAGTTACAGTAACTTTAGATATAACTGGAATAGGATTGCACAAGAGAGGATATAGGGTTGAAGATGTAAAGGCACCTATGAAAGAAACTTTGGCAGCGGCACTTGTATCTTTATCCTTTTGGAAAGCTGGAAGGACTTTGCTCGATCCTTGCTGTGGGTCAGGTACTATTATTATAGAAGCAGCAATGATTGAAAAAAATATGGCGCCGGGGATTAAAAGAACTTTTGAAAGCGAAAATTGGCACTATATACCTAAAGAGATTTGGGACGAAGAAAGAAAAATTGCAAAAGACCAGATAAAAATCATAGATATTCCAAAGATAATTGGAAGAGATATAAGTGAAGGGGCAATTTTTGCAACAGAAGAAAATGCTTTGGCAGCAGAGGTAGATGATGCGATTATTTTAAAGAAAGAAGATGCTTATCACCTTTAGTCCAAAGACTGGGAAGATGAAGGAATTTTAATAACAAACCCTCCATATGGTGAAAGAATTGGAGAAGAAAAGCAGATAGAAGGAATTTATAAGGCATTGAGAATATTCTCTGAAAAAAATCCTACCTGGTCTTTGTTTGTGATAACATCAGATAAAAATTTAGAAAAAAAATTAAAAGGGAAAAATGCAGATAAAAGAAGGAAGTTATACAATGGAAGGATAGAAACTTGTTACTACCAATTCCATGGAGAAAGGAAAGGGAAAAGCAACAAATAATAAATAAAAAATATTAAATATTTTTTATTTATTATTATTTAATATTGCTTAATAGGAATTAAATATAAGTTCAATTATTTATAGAAAGTACATACATTGATTTTATTGGCAGTATCAATTATATACAGTTAGCAATGGAAGAAGAATGAGTTTATGCAAAGGAATGAAAAATGAAGAATAAAAAAATAGTAATTGCACTAGGGGGGAATGCCCTACAATCAAAAGATCAAGGAGGAACTGCAGAAGAACAATTAAAAGTGGCATATAGCACAGGGGATAAAATAGCAGAAATAAAAGAACTAGGATATCAGATCGCAGTAGTTCATGGTAACGGCCCCCAGGTAGGTGGAATTTTTTTGGCAAGCGAAAAAGCAAAAGATTACACGCCAGCAATGCCATTTGATGTATGTGGAGCAATGTCTCAAGGCTACATAGGATATCACTTACAACAAGGGATTAGAGAAGGATTGCTAAAAGAAAAGTCAAAAGCAAATGTTGCAACCGTGCTTACTCAAATACTAGTTGATAAAGAGGATCCCTCTTTTCAAAACCCTACTAAACCAATAGGCCCATTTTATAGTAAAGAAGAGGCTATGAAAATTGCTGAAGAGACAGGGGAATCTATGAAAGAAGATGCAGGGAGAGGATATAGAAAAGTGGTAGCTTCTCCAATGCCACAAAAAATAATAGAAATAGAACCGATAAAAGAGTTACTAGAAAAAGATAATATAGTCATATCTTGTGGAGGAGGAGGAATACCAGTAATACAAGAAGAAACCTTAAAAGGTGTTGGGGCAGTAATTGATAAAGATTTTGCGGCAGAACTTTTGGCAGAAGAAATAGAGGCCGATGTACTAATGATTTTAACAGAAGTTCCAAAGGTGGCAATTAATTTTAACAAAGAAAATGAAAAAATGTTGAAGAAATAAAGAAACTTGCTGACGAAGGACACTTTGCCCCTGGCAGCATGCTTCCAAAGGTTATGGCTGCAATTAAATTTGTGGAAAAGTATCCGAACAAAAAGGCTATTATTGGATCTTTGGATAAGGCAAAAGAAGCTTTATTAGGTCAAGAGGGAACCCAAATTGTAACATAGAGTTTAGGTTATAAGGATATTTGATTCTTGCTTTGGAAAATTATAGTTTTTTCTTCATTATGTTTGGTTATAATACGTTTGATGTATTTGTTCATTTATTTATTTCCCTTTAAAAGCTGGGCAAAAATATAAATATTAAATCTAAAATTAGGCAGTAATCATAACAAATCAATGAGAATGAATCAAACAAGAAATTTGCATTTTTCATGCAATTTTTTCAATTTTTCTCAAACAATAATTTTGTGTTTCTCCAAAATATAATTTTGTATTTTTTAGTTTGAAGTTTGTTTTTCGACGGTATGTGCCATCTAGATAAATGGTGAAAATTCAGGTTTCCAAAGCTTCAGTAAAGATTTGTCGTCATAAAAATCCGATATAGCTGATGAGCAAAATTTATTTTCGTACAAGAATAAACTTTAAATTAGTTGCATAAAATTAATTATTTAAAGAAATAATTGCACAGACATTGGGATTTATGGTATATTTACTATGAAAAGATTTAGTAGAAATAGAATGCAGATATTACTAAACCAATAGGGTGAAATTATTATTTATACTAAGAGCTAAAAGGGGAGAGAAATGGACTATAATTTAATGGCAGAAGTCTCTGCTTTGTTAATTGGAACAATAATACTAATAAGCTTCAAGAGAGACTATGAAGAAAAGTCTCTCCAGTTCAAAATGCTTAAATACATGTATTATGGAACAATCATATCAATTGTTGCAACTATAACTTCTACAATGCTTACAGATGTTTACCCACCGTTTTTTAGTGTGGAAATTTCTTATATTATTACACTAATATACTTCATTACTGTTCCCATAGGAGCATACTTTTACCTTTTATATGCAATTTCTATAACAAAATTTTGTGTAAATAAAAACAAAAAAACCAGAAGAAAAGTGTATATTATTGCTTCCATACCTTATGGTATATATTCGCTACTTATCCTTACAACCATTTTTAATGACAAGGTATTCATAATAACTCAAGAGGGAGAATATATTAGAGAAGCTTGGTATCAAATGCCATATCTTATGGCAGGAATACATTTAGTAATAACTTTACTAGTAACAATAAAAACCATTCATAAAATATATAAAGAAGCTATATTAATTCTTTCTGTTAACCTGTTCCTTGTTGCAGGGATTACTTCAATACAATTTTTCATAGATGATGTATATATGGCGGGACTTGCAGGAATTTCTGGAGTGCTGGTTGTTCACCTTTATGTTCAAAATAAGGATAAGGCAACTGACAAATTAAC
>CAYJJM010000065.1:5204-6819 GCA_964370515.1 uncultured Oscillospiraceae bacterium
CTCAATTGATGGGCATATCAAAAAAAATAAAAGTTTTTCTCTGTATGTGGTAAGTGTAAGAAACTTTAAAAGTATAAATGCAAAGTTAGGTTTTGATTATGGTGATGATTTGCTTAAAGAAATGGCATTTGTTTTGGTGGAAATCTTTAGTATAAAAGAGGTATTTCGATATGGAGGAGATGAATTTGTAATATTGCCAAAAACAGGGGAAGAAGGCACAGCTGAAAAGATAAAAGAGGTAATAGAAAGATTTGAAAATGGCATTGAAGTAAGAAATGTTAAACATTCAGTAGAAACAATTTGTGCTAGAGTTGACTACCCTGAATTTGGGACTAACACTAAAGAACTAATTTCTGCTGCAGACTATTCCATAAAGAGCTTGAAAGAAAGTACGGCCCAAAGAAAATACATTCATGATAGAGGAAGTTTGTTAAAAATGAAGGAAAAAAGCGAAATGGGACAAAGGCTTAAAGATGCAATAAAATATGATAGTTTTGAAGTTCATTATCAACCGATTTACAATATGAAAGAAGAAGCCTTTACTCAAGCAGAGGCTTTGGTAAGAATGAAAAAGGAAGATGGAACACTGATTTACCCAGGAGAATTTATAGAACTTGCAGAAAAAAACGGGTCAATAGTTGAATTGACTTATATAGTTATTGAAAAAACTTGTGCTGACCTTAGGAAAATATTAAACAAGCATGGAGATGAAGCAAAAGTAAAATCAATGTCGGTGAATTTTTCCTATTTGCAGTTTTTAGATGAGCAAGTTATAGATAAAACTATGGATATACTAAAGAAATATGATATTGAGCCGTGGATGATAAAAATAGAAATTACAGAAAGAATTTTTGTCGAAGATATTTCTAGAACAAACAAAATTATAGAAAAAATGAAAGAGAAAGGATTTGTATTTGAACTGGACGATTTTGGGATTGATTATTCCAGTATGAATATGATTTTTGATATTCCTGCTGAGATAGTTAAAATAGATAAGGCTATTTTGGAACTGGCAAGCAGGTCTAAGGAAAATTCTATTTTCTTTAAAAATCTGATTGTAGGGATGATGAAAGCAGGAAAGAGGATAGTAATAGAAGGTGCAGAAACCATGGAACATTTGGCCTTTATTAAAGAATGCAGATGCGAATTTGTACAGGGTTATATTTTTTCAGAACCAAAAGGCTTTGAAGCTTTTGAAAAGTTTTTAATAGAAAATAGTACAGTGAGTTATGCAAGTAAAATTTTAAAGGAAATATAAATGAAATTATGAGTAGTATTGTTGGGGGGATAAAGGAAATATGAAGTATGATTTTTATACACCAGTTGATAGGAAAGATACAGGGGCTTTAAAAATAGACAAAAGTGCAATAAAAGAAGCCTTAGGAGCGAATTATTATGATGATTCTATTCCTCTGTGGGTTGCGGACATGGACTTTAGGTGTCCCCATGAAATAAGAGAGGCATTAAAGGAAGTAGCAACTAGAGAAATCTATGGATATACAATTTTTACTGAAAATTATTACGATAGCATAATACAGTGGTATAAACGCAGGCATAAAATGTATATACAAAAGGAATGGATTGTTTACTGTCCAGGAACAGTAAAAGGCCTTCG
>CAYJJM010000065.1:6829-7682 GCA_964370515.1 uncultured Oscillospiraceae bacterium
TGTAATAATGTCACTTACAGAAGAAAATGATGGCATTATAATACAGCCTCCTGTTTATTATCCATTCCAACGAGAAATAATAGAAACTGGAAGAAAAGTTATAAACAATGATTTAATAAGAGATGAAAATAATAACTATAAAATAAATTTTGAAGAATTTGAAAGACAGTGCAAAAAAACAGATGTTAAGATGTTTATCTTTTGTAATCCGCACAATCCTATTGGAGAAATCTGGCAAAAACAAGATGTGCAAGAATTAATAGATATCTGTAGAGAAAATCATGTTTTGTTTTTTTCAGACGAAATACACAGCGACATTTTGCGAGAGGGAGAAAAATTTACATCTGCACTGAATTTGAGAGATAATAATGATGTTATTGTTGCAACATCGCCGAATAAAACTTTCAACTTGGCAGGGTTACAAGTGTCTAATCTTATTATAAGTAATGAAAAAATAAGAAGCAAGCTTACTCACTATATAGGCACAGACATGCCTAACCCATTTTCCCTAGAAGCAGCAATTGCTGCATATACAAAATGCGAAGTATGGACAGAAGAAATGAACAAAGTAATAGATGAAAACCTTCAATATATGTATGAATTTTTCAATGAAAATATGCCAAAGATTAAGTTTAACATACCAAAGGGGACATATCTTGCATGGGTAGACTTTAGGGGATATGAATACTCAGAAGAAGAAATTGTAAGAAAATGTTCAGAAGAGGCAAGAGTAATTATAGAAGGAGGCTCTATATTTGGAACTGGTTCCAAAGGATTTGTAAGAATTAATATTGCCTGCCCAAGAGAGGTACTGACCAAAGCACTAAATAGAATGAAGGATGTTTTTAAAGAC
>CAYJJM010000066.1:0-7596 GCA_964370515.1 uncultured Oscillospiraceae bacterium
ATTCCACCAACGCCAACACCAACACCAATACCACCAGTTTTAGTGGGGATAGTAGAGGTATTGACACCAATAGCAGCACCAATAGGAGAAGCATTGACAGGAGATATAACGACAGTTGAAGAAGACAATGTACCGTTGGCAGCAGGAGGAGCAAGCTGGTCATTACTAGACTTAATCCTAACAATAGCAACAGGGCTTATGAGTGTAATGCTACTAGTGACTTACTTCACAAGAAAAAGAGAAGATGAAGAAGAATACGCAGAGTATGGTGAAGTTAAGAGAAAAGGTATGCTTAGATTAATGAGCATAATCCCAACAGTAGGGGCGATAATTCTCTTCATACTAACACAAGATATGACATTACCTATGATAATAGTTGATGAATGGACAATCTACTTTGCAGCAATAGCAATAGTACAAGGCGTAGTAACATACTTCTCCAAAAAGAAAGTAGAAGAATATGACGATTACGATGCTATGGCATAAGAACTAGACAAAGAAGATATAGAAAATTTATCAAGGACATAAAATATTGTATTAAAATCAAAATATATAAATTGTTAGAAGAGGCATATCCCAATCAAAGGATATGTCTCTTTTTCAAATGGTATTAAAAAATCAAGAAAATCATGCCAGAAAAAATCAAAGAAAATCATATTAGAGTATTGACAGATAAATTAAATATAGTAAAATATAGTTAGCACTCACAAATAAAGAGTGCTAACAAAATAAAAGAAAACTAGAAACTAGGGGTTGGAAAAAAATTAGGTAGGCTATGTTTTCTGATTAAACAGTTTAAAAAAAATTAAAAATAATTAGTAGGAGGTAAAAAATGAGTTTTGAAATCAAACCATTAGGAGCAAGAGTTGTAATCAAAAGGCTAGAGGCTGAAGAAAAAACAGCAAGTGGAATTGTACTTCCAGGTCAAGCCAAAGAACAGCCACAAATGGCAGAGGTAATGGCAGTAGGACCAGGAACAGAAGAAGAAAAAATGGAACTTAAAGTTGGTGACATAGTAATCTTTTCCCAATATGCAGGAACAGGGGTTAAGCATAATGGAGTAGATTATTCAATACTTGGTCAAAGAGATGTTTTGGCTAAGGTAGAAAAATAAAGGAGAAACAAAAAATGGCAAAAGATATTTTTTATAGTGAAGATGCAAGAAAAAAATTACAAGCAGGTGTTGATCAACTTGCTAATACAGTAAAGATAACATTAGGACCAAAAGGAAGAAATGTACTGTTAGAAAGAAAATATGGCTCCCCATTAATTACAAATGACGGAGTTACAATAGCAAAGGAAATTGAACTAGAAGATCCAGTAGAAAATATGGGAGCTCAATTAGTTAAAGAAGTTGCGACTAAAACAAACGATGTGGCAGGCGATGGAACTACGACAGCAACACTTCTTGCCCAAGCAATTGTAAAAGAAGGGCTTAGAAATGTAGTTGCAGGAGCAAACCCTATGATGATAAAAAAAGGAATCAAAGGTGCTGTTGATATTGCAGTTGAAGAAATCAAGAACAATTCAAAAGCGGTAGAAGACAAAGACAGCATTTCTCAAGTTGCAGCTGTTTCATCTGATAGCGAAGAGATAGGCGAACTTATTGCAGAGGCAATGGAAAAAGTAGGAAAAGATGGAGTTATAACAGTTGAAGAGTCTAAGTCTATGGGAACTACTTTGGAAGTTGTAGAAGGAATGCAATTTGATAGAGGATATCTATCTGCATACATGGTAACAGACACAGAGAAGATGGAATCTTTGAGCGAAAATCCATATATCTTGTTAACAGACAAGAAAATTTCAAATATTCAAGAATTACTACCATTATTAGAACAAGTTGTACAACAAGGAAGAAAACTTGTAATAATAGCAGAAGATGTTGAAGGGGAAGCCCTAGCCACTCTAGTTGTAAACAAACTAAGAGGCACATTTGACTGTGTAGCAGTTAAAGCTCCAGGATTTGGAGAAAGAAGAAAGGCAATGATGGAAGACCTGGCTATATTAACAGGAGCAACTGTAATCTCTGAAGAAGTTGGATATGACCTTAAAGAAGCAACATTAGATTTGCTAGGAACAGCAGCAAGCGTAAAGGTAGATAAAGAAAACACAACTATAGTCAATGGTGCAGGTGAAAAAAGCGAAATAGATGCAAGAATAGCACAGCTTAAAAAACAAATTGCCGAAACAGATTCGGACTATGACAGAGAAAAATCTCAAGAAAGACTTGCAAAACTTGCGGGAGGAGTTGCAGTAATTAAAGTTGGTGCAGCAACAGAAACAGAACTGAAGGAAAGAAAACTTAGAATAGAAGATGCCCTAAATGCAACAAAGGCAGCAGTAGAAGAAGGAATTGTTGCAGGAGGTGGTGTAGCCCTTGCAAACACTATACCAGCAGTTGAAGCCTATGCTGCTAAACTTTCAGAAGATGAAAAAATTGGAGCTAACATCATAGTTAGAGCATTAGAAGAACCTGTTAGACAAATTGCAGAAAATGCAGGAATGGAAGGAAGCGTAGTAATTGCAGAAGTCAAGGCAAAGGGCAAAGGTGTTGGTTTTAACGCCTCAACAGAGGTTTATGAAGACATGCTGAAGGCCGGAATAGTAGACCCTGCAAAAGTTACCAGATCAGCTTTGCAAAATGCGGCTTCAGTATCAGCTATGCTACTTACAACAGAAAGTTGTGTAGTTGATGTTAAATCAGAAGAAGCAGCAATGCCGGCAATGCCTCCAATGGGTGGCGGTATGCCAGGGATGATGTAAAAAAATCATGCTTAATAGGAGAAATATGATATAATTATAGGGAGAGCATTTCGTCAGTATGGCAAAAATGCTTTCCTTATGTTTTTTAACAATAAACTTAATTTGCTATTGCGAAGCACCAGTTAATGGAGTTCTGAGCAATACTGGCAGAGCATACAATCGCTATAAATAATCAAAATCAGGTTCATTAACGATTATTTATATAGTAAGGATATAGAACTAATAACAGTAGAATTAGAAGATATAGAACCAATAGCAGCAGAAGAAAGAGGGATATCAAAAATCGATATGGAAGAAGTAAATCAAATAGGACAGAATAAAATGGGAACTATGCCAGTTGGAAGGCTTTTGATTGCTATATCAATGCCTATGGTAATTTCAATGTTAGTTCAATCTCTTTATAATATTGTAGATAGCATATTTGTTGCAAGATTAGGTGAAGAAGCATTAACTGCGGTAAGCCTTGCCTTCCCTATACAAAATCTTATGATCGCCGTGGCCTCAGGGACTGGAGTAGGATTTAATGCACTTATTTCAAGATACCTAGGAGAGAGAGATCCAGAGCGAGCAAATAAAGTGGCACAGCACGGAATTTTCCTCACGCTTTTAAATGGAATACCATTTATACTTTTGGGAATATTTTTTATCAACTTCTTTTTTAATGTACAAACATCTAATGCACAAGTAGTAGACTATGGCACAGATTATATGAGAATAATATCAATTTTTTCCTATGGCCTATTTTTCCAAATTACATTTGAAAGATTACTTCAATCTACAGGCAAGACCCATCTAAGTATGATAATACAGATGATAGGCGCTATTTTAAATATTATTTTAGACCCTATTTTAATATTCGGATTGTTAGGACTTCCTGCAATGGGAGTGGCAGGAGCAGCCATTGCAACAGTAATAGGCCAGACAACAGCCGCACTTATTGGACTTATGATTTGTATAAAGTACAATAAAGAGCTATCAATTAACATGAGAAAATTTGTTCCGTCCAAATACATTATTGGGGGAATCTATAGGATAGGATTTCCTGTAATAATCCTATTGTCAATTGGCTCCATTATGTTGTTTGGAATAAACAGCATAATAATAGGAGTTTCTATAAGCGCAGCTGCAGTTTTTGGAATCTTCTTTAGACTTCAAAGCTTTGTGTTCATGCCAATATTTGGGCTTAGTAATGGACTGGTCTCTATAGTTGCTTATAACTATGGTGCGAGGAAAAAGGAAAGAATATTGAAAACCGTTAAGTTGGCAATAATTATGGCAGTAAGTATTATGACTTTCGGAACGGTTGTATTTTGGTTGTTCCCAACACAACTATTAGGACTATTTGACGCAACACCGGAAATGGTGGAAATAGGAGCTGTTGCTCTAAGGGTGATAAGCTTAGGTTTCCCAATTGCAGGCTGTTGCATTGTTCTTTCGGGAGGACCATTCCAAGCTATGGGATATAGCATATACAGCTTAATGACATCGGTGGTAAGGCAGCTAGTGGTTATATTACCTTTGGCATTTATATTTGTCAACTTGTGGGGAATTGAAGGAGTTTGGTTAGTTTTCCCTATATCAGAAACGGTTGCTTTGGTTATGACTATAATAATATATAGAAAACTTTATAAGAAAGTTATTAAGAATTTGTAAAAGAACAATCATAATCTTGTAGAAAAATAATTGCTGAACTTGATAAATTGTAGAAAGAGAACGCATAACAATTTTTAAATAGGCGAGCCAATTGCGAAAAGAATAAAAAAATCATGATAATAGGATTAAGGCATTTGAGAAATTTGAGAAAAAGCGAATCCTTGATTTTTGCAGTTGGGACTGTTAATATATAGATAAAAGAAATAGTGTAAACTTCTCGCATATATTAGTATAGAAAAGGAAAAACTATGGAAGAAATAAAAGATATAGAAAAAAGAAAAGAAAATTTAGAAAACAAGAATTTAGTGGACAATAAGGAGAATCTGAAAACTAAGGATTATGAAGAAAACAAGGAAGCGGTAGATGCGATGGAGATACAAAAAAACGACAAGGAATACAAAGGATTTTCAATAACGGCTCTAGTTCTGGGAATTGTTTCTATAGTGCTTTTTATGGTGTTTATACTTCCGATAATTGCAGGAATACTTGCCATAATTTTTGGAGCTATAGCAGTGAAAACAAAAAATGCTGCTTATAAAAAAATGTCCATTGCAGGAATAATAACAGGTGGACTGGGTATTGTAGCTTCAGTAGTTTTTATCTTTATTATCATCTCTGCGGCAATTCAATTGGGAGGAGAGGCTATTGAATATCTTGAAGAAAGCGATTACCTCTATCAAATAGATGAAGATTTTCAAGTTGAAGACTATATTAATCAAATAAAAGAAGACTTTCAAATTGAAGAATACCTTGAAAATGAAGGAATAAATTTGGATATTAATGAGGACGGATTTTCTCTAGATGTGGAAGGTATATAATTAGATAAAATGTGGTATGTTTATTATTAATGGTTTTTAAATTTTAGAAGGAGAATATTATGTTTGTAGAGGTGACAAAAGAAAAAAAACAGTATAAAGGGTTTTCCGTAACTTCAATGGTGTTAGGCATAGTGAGTTTGGTGTTTTTTGCTTCAGTTTATATTACAATAATTGGTGGAGTGCTAGCAATAGTTTTTGGAGCCATAACTCTAAAAAAAGGTGATGGAACTTGTAGAAAAATGGCCATGGCAGGCTTTGTTATGGGAATAGTAGGGTTGGCATTAATATTACTTATTTTTGTTTTGGTTGTTGCTGTTGGAGTAGAACTGATAGATACCTTTGATTATTATAGTTATTAAGCAGAAATTAGAACCGAATAATTATATTTTACATACAAGTTAGAGCCTTATTATCAAAACACTTAATCGATTAAGTAAGCGGCAAATACAGTTAGCTGTATTTATGTTGTATATTAAAATTTGAAAGCACCTCATATAACTTATTTGCATAAGTTTGTGGGGTGATTTTTGTAGATTGCCTGTATTACCAAAGCAATATAGAAAACCTATATTCATGGAAAAATAATTTCGAAATAGAAAAGAATTAAAAAAGTATAAAAAGGCTTATATTAGAAAATTTATGGGAAGACAATAAATTCATGAGAAAGACAATAATTGCATATTTTAGATAATCAAAAATATGATATAATATAGTATTATAGAAAAAAGGATACGCAAAAATAAAGGAGGGAATATGGATATAAATACTAAGTGTATACATAGCGGATACAAGGCGGAAAATGGGCAACCACAGGTTATGCCAATTGCTCAAAGCACAACATATAGATATTATGATGGGGAAGATGTGGCTAAATTATTCGATTTAGAGAGTGCTGACTATATGTATAGTAGACTTGGCAATCCAACAGTAAGTGGACTTGAAAACAAGATGGCAGATTTGGAATCTGGAACAATGGGAATTGCTACATCTGCAGGAATGTCTGCTGTTTTTATTGCAGTGTTTAATATTTGTAATGCAGGTGATCATATAGTCTCGTCAAAATCAATTTATGGGGGGACATACAACCTCTTTAGCGTAACCCTAAAAAAAATGGGAATAGAGTGTACTTTTGTTGACCAAGATGCAGAAATGGAAGAGATAGCAAAGAAAATAAGACCTAATACAAAACTTATATTTGCAGAGTCTTTGGGAAATCCAGCACTGACAGTTCTAGACTTTGAAAAATTTGAAAAAATAGCAAAAAATGCAGAGATACCTTTGATAATAGATAATACATTGGCAACACCTTATCTTTGTAGACCTTTAGAATTAGGTGCAGACATTGTAATACATTCCACGACCAAATATGCAGATGGACATGGAATAGCACTGGGAGGAGTCATTGTTGAAGGAGGAAAATTTGATTGGGCAAAATCAGGAAAATTTCCTGGAATGACAGAAGAAGACCCAAGCTACCACGGTTTAAAATATTATGAGAAATTTGGCGGAGTAGCTTTCTCCATAAAACTTAGGGCACAAATGCTTAGAGACTTTGGCTGTGCTATGTCTCCAATGAATGCTTTTTTAACTATGCAAGGGTTGCAAACATTACATCTTAGAATGGAACGACATAGTCAAAATGCTCTTCAAGTTGCTGACTTCCTTAAGAACCATCCTAATGTAGAATGGGTAGTATACCCAGGACTTGAGGGAGATAAATACTATGACTTGGCTCAGAAGTATTTGCCAAATGGGCAAAGTGGAGTTCTATCATTTGGAATAAAAGGCGGAAGAAAAGCAGGAGAAGAGTTTTTGAAGAAAATGGAGCTAACTAGTTTAGTTGTTCATGTGGGAGATATAAGGACATGTGCATTACACCCGGCAAGTTCCACACATAGACAGCTTTCTGAAGAAGACCAAATTAAGGCAGGAATAAAACCTGAACTTATAAGGCTTTCTGTAGGAGCAGAACATGTTGACGATATTATTAAAGATATAAGCCAAGCATTAGGCGATAAATAAAAAAGGCTATGAAACAGCTATGTGCTTTGTGGCTGTGCTACTAGATCTTAAATGTAAAGCTTATTATTTAAAAATGTAAAACTTATTATTAAAATTTGTATGAATTGATAAAAAAAGGAGAAATATGCCATTAATAATACCAAATAATTTACCTGCAAAAGCAGTCCTAAATGAAGAAAACATATTTACAATGGAAGAAAGAAGAGCTATGACGCAAGATATAAGGCCTCTTGAAATAGTGGTTGTAAATTTGATGCCTACCAAGGTGGCAACAGAAACTCAGCTTGCAAGGGTTCTGGCTAACACACCGCTTCAAGTGGATTTAACATTTGTTTGTATG
>CAYJJM010000067.1:0-2824 GCA_964370515.1 uncultured Oscillospiraceae bacterium
TATTATTTTGTTGATTTAAATTATTCATAAATACTTAATCTCCTTTTGCACAACATATTTAATATAATGGATTGATTTAGATATGTCAATTATATTTAATTAAGTAAAAAATAAAAATTGAAATAATGCAAGTGAAAAAATAGATATAATACAAGTAAAAAAACAAAATAAAAATAGTAAATAGTGTTAAAATTTGTAAAAAAGGTGTATAATGTTCTTATAAGAATATTTATTTAGGAGGTATATTATGAAAAATAATTTTTTAGTATGTGAACATTGTGGAAATATTGCAAAAAAAATCATTGACAAAAAAGTTCCACTTGTATGTTGTGGACAACCAATGAAAGAGCTAGTAGCAGGAACAGTAGATGCAAGTAAAGAAAAACATATTCCAGAAGTAGTTGTAGATGGAACATGCTTATCTGTAACAGTAGGAGCTGTAGAGCATCCTATGGAAGAAGCTCATTTTATTGAGTTTATTTATGTTGAAACAGAAAATGGTGGTATGAAAAAGAAATTAGTGCCAGGAGATGCACCAAAAGCTGACTTTTGCATCTGTAGTGACAAACCAGTAGCTGTATATGAATATTGCAACCTTCATGGTTTGTGGAAAGTAGAATTATAATCCAAAGTTAATTATTCCTAAAAAAATAAGGCAATAGCCTTATTTTTTTGTTATAATATAGGCATGGATGATTTTAATTTAACCTATGACCAAAATTCAAATAATATTAATGTTTCGAACCAAGTGATTTTGGTATGTGCTTCTAATGCCACAAAAAAAACAAAAGGAGTAAATAGAATTTATAATGGCATATCAGAAAGTACTTCAACAAAAAATGCAAGAAAAGAAATATTAAATAAAGGAATAAAAGTGTCTCAAGAAAGAGATGGTGTATATATTGATGTGAACATAATCATAGAATATGGAACGGATATTTTAGAGGTTGCTTGGAATGTTCAGAAAAAAGTAAAAGAAGAAGTTGAAGAAATCACCGAAAAAAAAGTGGCAAAAGTTAATGTATATATTGATGGAGTTGATTTAGCAATTGGTTAATGGAGAAGATATGGCAAAAAATAATATTAGAGAAAACATTGTAGCTAGAGAACTTTTTATGCAGGCTACATTTCAAATGGAAGCTCTCAAGGATAGTACAGAAGAACAATTGGACTTTTTCTTAGAAGGCGAAAAAGATTCAGATAGACAAAAAGAACAAATAAAAACCAGATTTGAAATTTTAGTTGATAACTTGGATAATATAGATTATTTAATAGATAAATATTCAAGAGAATGGAATATTGACAGGATTCCTAAAGCAGACTTGGCTGTTTTGAGAGTATCGGTATGCGAAATCATGTATATAAAAGAATTTCCAGCACCAATAATCATAAATGATGCAGTAAATATGGCTAAAAAATTTTCAGATGAACAATCGTATAAATATATAAATGGTATTTTAGGAAACATATTAAGAAAAGAGTTGCCCTTTGAACAAAGTTAATATATTAGGAATAGATACAAGCAACTATACAACTTCTATGTCAATTATAAAAATGGATATGGAAAAATATGAAGAAGAAATAATAGACTTAAGAAAAAAATTAGATGTAAAAAAAGGAAGTATTGGACTAAGACAGTCAGAGGCACATTTTCAACATTGCAAAAA
This sequence comes from uncultured Oscillospiraceae bacterium, assembly GCA_964370515.1. GTDB lineage: Bacteria > Bacillota > Clostridia > Peptostreptococcales > Anaerovoracaceae > CAYJHC01. The sequence continues at coordinate 1,668 of CAYJJM010000067.1, forward strand.
TATCCCACTACTATATGAAAAACTTAAAGGTACAAAGATAGATGCAGTTGCAATATCAAATGTTCCAAGAAAAATAGAAAATTCATATATGCCAGTCTTTTTAGCTGGTGAAAGTTATGGGAAAGTTATTGCTCAATCCTTACAAGTACCTATATATTACTTTTCACATCAGGAAGGCCATATAGGTGCTTCTTTAAAATTAGCAGATTTGGTAAATACAGAAGAATGTGTTTTTTTGCACTTATCAGGAGGTACGACAGAAATTTTGGAAGTTAGAAACCATATGAAAGAAATAAAAAAAATAGGAGCAACATTGGATATTTCATATGGGCAGCTATTGGATAGGGTCGGAAATAAAATGGGATATGATTTTCCAGCAGGAATTCATATGGATAAGCTGGCTTGTAAATTTTCAGAGAATAAGTTAAAAAATAATATAAAAAAAATAAATATCAATGATTTAAATATAAATCTATCTGGAATAGAAACTGAAACAATAAGAAAATTCAAAAATGATCCTCAAGAAATAATAGCATTCTTTTTGATGGAAAGAATAGGCCAATCTTTGGTTGAGATTATTAATAATATTAATAATCGAAGCAATATAAAAAAATATATTATTGGGGGTGGTGTTGGAAAAAGTCTGTTTTTACAAAAATACATCCTTAACTGGTATAAAGATAAGGAAATAGACCTTTCTTTTGCACAGTTTCCAGATGATAATGCAATTGGAATTGGAAGACTTGGAGGAATAGAATATGGCAAATACGCCAGTAAGAATTAGCCAGTTAAATAATTATATTGGAAAACTACTATCTTCTGATATAGTGCTTTCGGAGGTTGATGTAATTGGAGAAATATCGAACCTTACATTTCATACAAGTGGGCATATATACTTTTCTTTGAAAGATGAAAAAAGCAAAATCAGTTGTTTTCTTGCCAGTCAAAATAGTAAACAAATACCTTATGATATAGAAAATGGTATGGAAATAGTAGCAACAGGATTTGTAAAAGTTTTTGAAAAAGGAGGCTATTACTCACTAAATATTGTGGACTTAAAACCTAGCGGAGAAGGAGATTTAAACTTAGCATTTCAAAAACTCAAAGAAAAACTTGAAGGACAAGGATTATTTCGAAGAGAAATAAAGAAACCTTTG
>CAYJJM010000067.1:2834-7585 GCA_964370515.1 uncultured Oscillospiraceae bacterium
AGAGTTTCCAAAAAAAAATCATGATAATTACTTCACCTACAGGAGCAGCAGTGCAAGATATTCAAAAAATAATTTTGGAAAAGAATGATTATGTTGATATATATATATTGCCGGCTATTGTGCAAGGAGACAGAGCAGCAAAAGATATAGCTAAAGCAGTAGAAGAAGCAAATGCTAAATTCCCTGATGTAGATATAATTATTTTAGGAAGAGGAGGAGGGTCAAAAGAAGATCTTTGGGCATTTAATGAGGAAATTCTTATCAAGGCAATTTATAATTCCAAAATTCCAATAATATCTGCTGTTGGGCATGAAACTGATATAACACTAAGTGATTTGGCAGCAGATGTAAGGGCGGAAACACCTACAGCAGCAGCAGATTTAGCAGTTCCAAGTACTAAGGAAATATCCAAACAGTTAAAAGAAAACAAAGAAAAAATAACAAGATATTTAAAGGAAAAAACAACTATTAAAGAAAGCGAGCTTAAAAGATTAGATATAGAGAATTTAAGAGTAAATCTTTTAAAAAAATTAGAAAATCAAGAGAAAGAAATAAAAAGCCTAAAATCAAATAAAGAAGACCGATATAGTCTAAAAATAAAAAACTTAGAAGAATTGCTTTTAAAAAAGAAAAATATTTTAGAACAAAGATCACCAAAAGAAACTTTAAATAATAAGACTTGGGAATTAAGAGAAAGTAATAGAGAATGCACAAGGCGATTTGAAGCACAAATAAAGAAAAGAGAAAACAGGCTTGCAGAAATGGAAATTTCATTAAAAACTTTAAATCCACAAAATATATTAGATAGAGGCTACAGTATGCTTATGGATGAAGCAAATATTCCGTTAAACTCTATAAAAAATGTTAAAATAAATGATAAATTAAAGGTTTTAGTAAAAGATGGGACACTAAATGTAAATATTCTATCAGTTGAAGAAAATAAGGAGAGATAAGATGAAAGACAAAATAGATAACTCAATTAAAGAAGAAACTTTTGAAGAAAATTTCAATAGATTAGAAGAAATTGTAAGAAAACTAGGAGAAAGTGGAACAACTTTGGAAGAAGCAATAAAACTCTACGAAGAAGGAATAGAACATCATAAAATATGTCAAGAAAAACTAGAAAATGCAAAGCAAAAAATCGAAACATTAACAAGAAGTAACGATGCCATCTTAAATGACGAGGATTTTTCAGAAACAAAAAATAAGTACGAGCCGTTTTAGTGAGCAAGGTGTTTTAAATAAAGATTAGAAGATAAATATAAATATAAAGATAAATATAAGGCTAAGGTTAAAGTTAAAGTTAAAGCTAAGGAGGTAACTATGTATAAGGGTGAATTTAATGAATATAGAAAATTAATAAATGAACATATTCTGGACTATTTTCCTGAGATAGACTACAAAAGCAATGTGCTATATGAAGCAATTAAAGACGGGCTTCTACCTGGAGGTAAAAGAGTTAGACCGATTTTTTTATTAGCAGCAGCAAAATTCAGTGGAGGAAATGTAAAAGCAGCCTTGCCTTATGCCTGTGCGATAGAATATATTCACTGTTACTCACTAATGCATGATGATTTGCCTGGAATTGACAATGATGAATATAGACGGGGAAAACCAACTACTCACAAAGTTTTTGGTGAAGGAATGGCAATTTTAGCTGGAGACGGCTTATTAAATGCAGCCTTTGAAGTGATTTGTAAAGATATGTTCATAAATTTTGATAATCAAAAAGATATAAAGGCAAGAATTAAAGCTCTTAATGAAATTGCAAAAGGGTCAGGTTGCAGAGGTCTTGTTGCAGGACAGGCGGCAGATCTTGACGCAGAAAATAAAACCTGTTCAAAAGAAATGATGAGATATATTCATGTTAATAAAACAGCAGCGCTTATTGTTGCTTCAATTAGAGCAGGAGCATATTTGGGAAATGCAACAGAAGAGAAATTATCTGATTTGACTATTTTTGCAGAAGCTGTAGGCCTTGCATTCCAACTTAAAGATGATTTGTTGGATGTTGAAGGAGATCCGAAAATTACTGGAAAAAGTGTCGGAGCAGATGTAAATAAATGCACATATATTAAAGTATTTGGCTTAGAAGAAACAAAAAAAGAACTTGAACAATTAAACAAAAGGGCAAAAAAAGCCCTTGAAAAATATGGAGATGAGGCCTTGTTTTTCAATGGTATTATTGATGAACTTGCAAGGAGAGAAAATTAAAATATGAAAAATATTTTAGAAATAAAGCCTGAAGATATAAAACAACTTAATTCAACTGACCTAGAAAAACTAGCGGATGATGTTAGAAAATTTTTGGTTAAATCTGTTAGCGAAACGGGAGGACATTTGGCATCAAATCTTGGAGTTGTGGAACTTACCATAGCTCTATTTAAAGTGTTTGATTTTGAAAAAGATAAAATAGTTTGGGATGTGGGACATCAAGCCTATGTATATAAAATTTTAACAGGAAGAGGAAAAGATTTTTCTTCCCTTAGACAACTAGGTGGTCTGAGTGGATTTCCAAAAACAAACGAAAGTTCATACGATTTTTTTGATACAGGGCACTCTAGCAACTCAATATCAATAGTAGCAGGAATGATTACAGGCAGAGACCTAAAAGATGAAGAATATAATGTAATTGGAGTTATTGGTGATGGCTCTTTAACGGGAGGAATAGCTTACGAGGGCTTAAACAACTTAGGTATATTAAAAAAACATGGAATAATTATTTTAAATGATAATGGAATGTCCATAGGAACTAATACAGGTAGTATCAATAATCATTTAACCAAACTTAGAACTTCAAAGAAATATATCCACTTTAAACATAACATGAGAGATGGGCTTATAAAAATTCCTAAAATAGGCAAAAAAATATATAAAGGCTTAGATAGAATGAAAGATACCATCAAAGCAGGACTAGTAAAGGGAATAATCTTTGAAGAAATGGGATTTACATATTTAGGGCCTATTGACGGTCACGATATGGAAAAATTGATAAAAACAATGGAACTAGCCAAAAATTCGGAAGAGCCAGTATTAATACATGTACTAACTCAAAAGGGTAAGGGCTATGAATTTTCTGAAAAAAATCCAGACCAATTTCATGGAACAGCTCCTTTTAATATTGAAACAGGAAAATTAAAGAAAAAAAACAATGGTATTTCATATTCAGATGTTTTTGGAAGCAAGCTTTTGAAAATTGCAAAGAAGAACAAAAATGTTGTTGCCATTTCTGCAGCAATGGTAGAAGGAACCGGATTAAAAAAGTTTGAAGAAACTTTTCCAGATAGAATCTTTGATGTAGGAATTGCGGAGCAGCATGCATTGTCATTTGCAGCAGGAATTGCAAACGAAGGGGGATTACCTTTTGTGGCTATTTACTCCTCTTTCTTGCAAAGAGGATATGATCAATTAATAATAGATATAGCCCTACAAAACTTACCAGTTGTTATATGTATTGACAGAGCAGGCTGTGTGGGTGCTGATGGGGAAACACATCATGGAATTTATGACTTATCTTATTTAAATCATATTCCTAACTTTACGATTTTCACGCCAGCGACGAAAGAGGATTTAGAAGAAGCCTTAGAAGAGACTATTCTGATGAAAGGCCCTGTTGCCATTAGATACCCTAGAGGCAATGCTTTTTTAGAAGAAGAATATGTGGCAGACAAGAAAAAAGAAAAAATTGTAATACTTGCTGTAGGAACAATGTTGAAAAAAGCTATAGACGCAAAAAAAATGCTATTAGAAGAGGGAGTGAAAGTTTATATTAAAAAAATAAAGCAAATCAAACCTTTGAATAATAAAGAAATTATTGATGCAATTAAAGATGCCAACCTTGTTGTTACAGTAGAAGACAACTGCATAACAGGTGGGTTTGGGCAACAAGTGGGAGAAATAGTAAGAAATGATAATTTAAAGTGTAAGGTTATTCATGCTGGCTGGGGTGATGAATTTGTAAGTCACGGCACACAAGAACAACTTATGGAAATATATAAATTAGATGGGGAAGGAATAAAAGATCGAATAATAGAGGAGCTGAAAAAAAGTGTCTAAAGAAAGAATTGATATAATTCTAACTGAAAAAAAATATTTTGAATCACGAGAAAAAGCAAAAGCTGCGCTTATGGCGGGAATGGTTTATGTAGATGGTCAGAAAGTATTAAAAGCAGGGACTTTAATTGATGAAAGTAAAGAAATTGAAGTTAGAAAAAAACTTAATTCCTATGTAGGCCGAGGAGGATTAAAACTGGAAAAGGCCATTAAAGAATTTAATATAAACCTTCAAGATAAAATAACCGTAGATATGGGGGCCTCAACAGGAGGGTTTACAGATTGTATGTTACAAAAAGGGGCAAAAAAAGTATATGCGATTGATGTGGGATATGGACAGCTTGACTATAAGTTAAGGGAAGATAAAAGAGTTGTTAACCTAGAAAGAACAAACATTAGGCATATGGATGTTGACATAGTTAATGATATTGTAGAGTTTATTTCTATCGATGTATCTTTTATATCAGTAAAACACATTTTGCCTGTGGCTGAAAAAATTTTGGCTTCTAAAGGAGAGATAATAGTTCTTGCCAAGCCTCAATTTGAAGCAGGAAGAGAGCAAGTAGGAAAAAATGGAGTTATAAAGGATGAAAAAATACATTTAGAAGTAATAGAAAAAGTAGTAAATTATGGTACAAGCCTAGGACTTGATCATAAAGGTACTATAGAATCACCAATAACAGGTGCAAAAGGTAATA